>JAFZZD010000830.1 GCA_017615955.1 Victivallales bacterium | reverse complement strand
GAGTTTTGCAATTACCTCAAGAGGCAATTATGAACAATGACTATTCAGATACAATACAGGAAGACGCGCTGCTGGATATATGCAGGCGCATTGACGCGGCTGGCGGATTTGCCCTCATGGTAGGAGGCTCCGTCAGGGACATGCTTCTTCACATTCCCAACAAGGATTATGACCTGGAATGCTACAATATCACACCTGAGGCGATCATGGACTGCCTGAAAGACAAATACGGCATAGACTGCGTGGGTGCCAGCTTCGGCGTCATGAAAGTCAAGCACTATGACATTGACATCGCCCTGCCGCGCACTGAAAACAAGACAGGCTATGGGCACAGAGGCTTCATGGTTGACCTGGATCCGGAAATGTCATTCAAGGACGCGGCCTCCAGGCGGGACTTCACAATAAACGCCATCATGTATGACCCTCTGGAGCATGAGTTCATCGACCCATGGAACGGAATGAAAGACCTTGACAAGGGCATACTAAGGCACGTCTCCGAGCATTTCGTGGAGGATCCGCTTCGTGTGCTACGGGCAATGCAGTTCACGGCGCGCTTCAAGATGAAAGTCGTCCCGGAAACAGTGCAGCTCTGCAGTGAAATGACACAGGACGAACTTCCGCCTGAACGCCTGGCAGGCGAATGGGAAAAGCTGCTTCTGAAAGGGCAAGTTCCATCTTTGGGACTGAACTTCCTGCGCAACTGCGGTTGGGTGCGCTATTATCCCGCGCTGAACGCGCTGATCGACTGCCATCAGACACCAGTATGGCACCCCGAAGGCGATGTGTGGAACCACACATTACGCTGCCTGGACGAGGCGGCAAAACTTCGCTGCGGCAATGAGGATGACGACCTGGTGCTGATGCTGGCGGTGCTATGCCATGACTTCGGCAAGCCGAACACCACATTCACAAGGGAGGATGGCAAAATCGTGTCGCCTGGCCATGACACGGCAGGCATTAAGCCAGCACTTGCGTTCATAAGCCGCATCTGGGGCAGAAAGGACCTGCCAGAGCGTGTGCTGCCATTGGTGGAGCATCACATGAAACCGGCGCAGCTGGTCCAGGGCAACGCAGGTGAACGGGCATACAGGCGCCTGGCGCTTGAAGTGCAAAGAATGGACTTGCTGGCAAAGGTGGCCCGCTGCGACATACTCTCCACTGGCGTGGATGTGGAGAACAGGCTTCTTGACCTGGACACATTCCTGCAAAAGGCACAAAGCCTCAATGTGGAAAACTCCGCACCAAAGCCAATACTGCTGGGAAGACACCTGATTGCGCGTGGCATAAAGCCAGGTCCACAAATGGGCGACATACTCAAACGCGCATTCGAGGCACAGCTGGACGGCGCATTCCACGACCTGGACGGCGCCCTCAAATACCTGGACACCCTCCCCTAACGCAGAGGCGCTTTTTTAACGCAGAGGCGCAAAGACGCAGAGACGCAGAGTTTTTAATGTTTTTCTTCAAAAACCCGACAAACTTATTGCCAAAACAATAAAAACTCTGCG
>JAFZZD010000829.1 GCA_017615955.1 Victivallales bacterium | reverse complement strand
GGGCCGCAATGTATCTGGGCAAAAGCAACATAACGCAGCTGAAGGACAACCAGATCGCAGGCGCGGCCACGATAAACCCGATTGTTGACTTTATCAACGGGATCCGCACGTCCTCCGGCGATTACATAGATCTGAACCCCAACGAGAACGGGTCGCTTAACATCGACTTGAACATTGAGGCGCTGCTTGCATTGACGGCAAATGAAAGCCTTAACAGGGGATTCCGTGTCACAGTCACCGAGGGGGCGCTTTCATGCACGGCTGGCAACGTCTATTTCGCCGACAGGTGCATAGCGGTCCCCGCGCTGGCAAGCCCCGTGACGTGTGCCGCTGGATATATGCTGTATGCCAGGCTAACAGGAAGTGTCGGCGAACTTGTATATGGCGCAGCGGTCACACGCACGTTGCAACCCGCCAGCGGCGGCGACCCCGACCGCGTGACATTGCCTATATGCACGACTACCCAGACGGGCGGCGAATGGCAAATCCAGTACAGCCATATGGGCGACTTTGTTTTTGTGAACACGCCATATTTCTGGATCTCCAACTACAACAGCGGCGCGGCGCAGTCCCTGGACCATTCCAGCGGCGGAGGCCTTGTCTGGACAACCTACGCGGAGTGCGAATAATGGGATTCATCTGGCGTAAAAACGGCTTCAAGTTATGGGCGGCGGGAAGGCCGCTGAACTGCGACAACTGCCCATGCGACGATTCCAGCTCCAGCAGCTCCAGCTCCAGCAGCTCCAGCTCCAGCAGCTATGACTGTTCGGGGGCAAGTCCCATGACCTGGATTTATAATGACAGCTGGAACACTGATCACCCTTATTATGTCAAAGATCCACCGACTGATCCAATACCGCACACGCAGGAATACAAGTGGTGTACACTGATGGGGGACTGGCCATTTTCCTTCGAGGACAGCCAGACCATACTGCTTCAATTCCATCTACGGTATGATGACGACAAGTACAGAGTATATGTCTTCCTTGACGATCAGCTGTGGCATGTGCTGGACACAAACAATGGCAAGTGGGGGGAGTACAATCTGGGCGAATTGTCTGGAGTGCATTTCATTGAATTCTATCTCGTGTATATGCCAGAAATGGACGGGATGCATTACCACTACTTTTTCTTTGAGTACACATTGTCTGTAAAATCCATTGATGCCAGATGCTTCGCCACATGGTGCGCCGACCATCCCGCCGACTGCGCCATATACCAGCCCCCGCCAGCATTGCCAGCCGAAGAGGACGAATTTGAATAGAGGATAGCCATGCCCTGCAACTGTCATACATCCAGGGGCCTTCAGGTTAAGGTCGCCAGCCCATACGACCAGTGCATTGCCTGCGCCAGGAAGCATATAAAGAACGCCTGGGGCGCATACAATGAATTCACCTACGAGGACGACAACCGGGATTATACATCTGATCAGCTACGCAAGGCCGCTGACCATTTGAAGAGCATACGCCGTGAAATCGCCATTGAATGCAGAGATATGGCGATGCAGCTAGAATCCAACACGGACGCGCCAGACATGGCGGCAAGGCTGGACGCGCTGCGGCGCAGGGCGCTTGAATTGTTCTACCAGGAGAACCCTGAGGCGGCGGCAAGGCTGGAGCTGATGCGCAGCAGGCCTGATGTCATAATCCCGCTGGGCAGTGGAAGCCGCGTGGGCAACGCCGAGCTATGCCTCCTTTTGCGGTCCATTGACAGGCACTTGAAGAACTACGGACGCATTTTCATTGCCACGGACAGCCCGCCGGAGTGGCTGGACACTGACGCCGTGACGGTCGTGAATGTCCCAGACAGCCACACGGACAACAAGGACGCGAATCTGCATGACAAGATACTGACAGTCATAGCCGAACATGATGTCAGCGACTTTGTTTTCTGCGCCGATGATAATTGTTTCATGCAGGACATTGCGGCTGGCGCGATTCCCATATTGAGAAACGGCAAGGCACGGGCCAGCTTCTATGGCGAAGGGCTGAACAGATGGAAAACGCGGATGCACAATACTTTTGAATGGGCCGAGACACAGGGCGCCAGTCTGAAATTCCATTATGACTGTCACGCCCCCCAGCTTTTTGACGGCAGACAGCTTGCCGAGCGGCTCCCCGCCGTGGACTACTCGGCAAGCCCTGGACTGTGCATCTATACGGCATGGCGCGTGCTGACAGGGACGCTGGAGCCAGCGCATAAGCAAGATGCTTTTAAGTTGACGCTTGAGAGTGCGCCAGGGGCTGGCATGACAAGGGCGACGCTTGAATCCAGATTGTTTCTGGGGTACAACGATAGCGCCGCCGAAGGGGGACTGCTTGATCTGCTTTTCCAGATATTCCCCGACCCCAGCCCATTTGAGAGGGCAAACGAATTTTCCACCAGTGGTGGAAAATCTAGCGAATACGATAATTACAAAGAAAACAGCATAGCAAATAAGGAAAACTAATGGCAATCCCTATAATAATTCCGCTGGGAGCAGGCAGTTTCAAGGGCAACTGGGAGCTACGTTTCTTGCTGAGATCCATTGACAGACACTTGAAGGGCGCTGGCGAGGTGTGCCTCGTGACCCAATACTGTCCAGGATTCATCAACAGGAATGCAGTCAAGGTGCTTAACGTGCCCGACCTATACCATGACAACAAGGACGCGAACCTGTGGAGGAAGACGCTGGCGGCGATACGGGCGCTGGATGCGGGCAAATTCATTTTCTGCGCCGATGACAATTGTTTCATGCAGGACATCCAGGCAGACCAGATACCCGTGCTGCATAATCCACGGGGGAGGGAACATTTTGTGCTGAAGCCGCACACTGCATGGCGGGAACGGATGCGCAACACGCTTGAATGGGCCGAGCGCCAGGGATTCCGTCTGGAGTGCAATTACGATTGTCATGCGCCCCAGCTTTTCGACGGGGGCAGGATCCTTGCCGGGATGGACAGGGCCGAGGCAGAATTTGTCACCAGACCTGGACTATGCATCTACACGGTATGGCGTGTGCTGGAAGGCGTGCCAGCGTCACTGCCCCAGGCAAGTTTCAAGACAGGTTTCAATGGGGAATGCGCCGAGACGCTTCAGGCGATGAGCGATGCGGACTTATGCGCAAGGCCGCTGCTGGGATATAACGATGGATTTGTTGTCGGCGGCGGGCTGGAACGGCTGCAAAGGCTTTTCCCTGAACCCTGTAAATATGAGGTCACGGCATGATAGCGAGAAGATTCCACACACATTCACACCTGGGCGATGCAGTCATATGCACTGGCGCAGTCCGCAATGTCAGGGCGGCACATCCAGAGATCCCATTCGTGAAGCCGCTGCAATATGCTGAAGTCTGGAACGGAAACCCAGATGCGCTGGACATTGACAGGGGCGGCTTTTTCCTGCGGGAAATAGAGGGGCGGCTCGATTATGGACCAGTAAGCGATGAACGCACGGGGGCCAATGGAAATTGCGTGGAGGGATTCACGCAGACGCTTTGCAGACTGCTTAACCTGGATCCCGCGCCCATCGTGACAAGAACGCCCGTACTATATGTCAGCGATGAGGAAGCGGCATGGGCGCGGCAGTTCGAGGACGCCATACTGCTGAACGCCAATTGCCAGACCTGTACAATCAGCAAGGGATACCCGCACTGGCAAAAGGTCGTTGACAGGCTGAAGGGACTGCGGATAATCCAGATTGGCGGCAATTGCCCAAAAGACATTTCGCCTGATCTGCGAGGCGTGGAGGATCTGCGCGGCAAAACCAGCACACGGCAACTGATAGCGCTTGCCTCGTCATGCAGAGCCGTCATTTCACCGCCTTCAAGCATAACCAACATTGCCGCCGCATTCCAAAAGCCGCAAGTCGTGGTCAACGCCAGCAGGGAAGCAGATGCACTGACCGATTATCCAGGGACGCTGCATGTAAGCCACGTCTGCAAGTGCTGTGGCTGGGGCGTGGTCAATGGTTGCGTTTCGCTGGGGCTTACGGGTGGGCGCACATGTGCCCATCGTGTCGCAAGGGACGGGCGGGAATTCTGCCAATGCCAGGCGGAGACAAGGCCCGAGGCGATCGTCAGGGCTGTATATAATGTCATAGGAGAGAGCAAGCAATGATTCAAGATCTATACATAGCGGCTGGCGTGGCATACGTTGACGCCCAGCGACAGCACACTGCGGCAGATGCCGGACTGCGCATAGCATACGGGGACAGGTGCGATGTGACCTTGCACTTTACCGAGGGAATCCTGGCCAGCGGGGATACCGTGATGTGTGCTTTTGATTCAGACATGCTTTTCGGCGCGGCGGGGACATCCCCGATGGGCAAGGCGGCGCACACTGTCACGGCTGAAGATGCGGCGGCGCAGACTGTGGCGATGGCGCTGCCAACGAACACCGAAAGATTTTACGGCGCAGTGAACGGGGCGCGGGTCCCCATTGCCATATACTTTGGAATATACCTTTTCAAGGAAGGCGAACAGCAGGAGGGATACCCGCAGATCACGCTGGCGCTTGTACCGATGGCGGCTTTGCCTGTAGTCGCGCTGTTAAGTGATACTGTTGTCCCAATTGAACCGGCAGACATTTACTACACAAAAGATGAAGTCGATGCGGCATTCGTGGCAAACGCCGAAAAAGGCATTGCTAACGGCGTGGCTACGCTGGATAGCTCGGGCAAGGTGCCTGCGGCTGAATTGCCAGCGATGGACTATCTTCCCTTGACTGGCGGCACGCTGACTGGAAGCCTTACAGTCAGCGGCAACAACAACAGCATTACCTTGAAGGGGACAAGCTCTAGCCTTTACCTGTACCAGACGGGCAACATTCGTGGCGGCTATGGAGTGAGCATCAGCGGGACCTATGGATGTTTGGGCATCGGCTATAATGTGCAGAAAGGGCAGACAGCGCATCCTGGGCGCGGCGGCGCCGGAATAGGCGACAACATATATGTCCACGAGAACACTCAGCTTGTCCATGGCAAATACAACACTACTAAATCAGGCGCAAGAATAGTCGGCGGCGGGTCTGGGGATAACGCAAGGAAGAACATCGAGGAACTGAGCTGGAGCGGCAACCACTACATTGCTGGAGGACAGCAGCAGAGCATTACCACAATCCCAGCCGCAACCAG
>JAFZZD010000081.1 GCA_017615955.1 Victivallales bacterium | reverse complement strand
GTGTGGTCCCCTTGACTGGCGGGAGCTTGTCACGCACGTCTCTCTGCTCTCTGCAAATGTCATATAGCGCCTTTTCGTAGAAAGCGCCAGCATTAATGTCAAACCAGTAGTTGAACACGCCAGTGGCCAGTTCCATGCCGAAGCCGCGATTGAGCTGCCCGACTGATTCAAAGGCAGTGTCAGGGCCTCCGACATAGATTTTCGCGTGGTGGGCTTCCGTGTCGAAATAACCTGTACGCATGTCCTGCTCGACATAAATCATCTTCCCGTGCAGGAGCCAGGTGCTCCAGTTCTGCATGATTGTCTCCGCAAGGCCAGTCTTGCGCCTCTCATAGCTGGATGGGCCGTGGACGAAATCGACATTCGGCGACTGCGCGACTTCGACAAAGCCGTTATGGCCGCTCATGGCAAGCGGATTGGTCGGGTTGGCCGCCAGCTGGACGCTGTATCCATAGTAGGCGCCCACCATCCATTTGCCGTCTGTTTCCTGCTTGATGATCTTGCCCAGACCGTCAAGCGCCTCCACCAGAGCTCTGTTCCTGAAATAGAGCCAGTCGATGATGCACTGGTCCTTTGACGTGTCGTACAGCGTGCCGATGCTCGCGCTGTAGGCGCGCCTCCAGTCGGGGAACTCGATGGACTCAAATGTCAGGCCAGGCATTGCCCAGGCCTTTGCGAGCGCCTCGTTCGTCTTGTATTTTTCCCTGAGGTAGATTTGGAATGTCGCCTTGTCCGCGGGACCGTATCCGCTCCAGCTGGTCTTGAATTTCGCGTCCTTGTTTGGCCAGAACCATTCCCAGTTCCCGCCGTTTGCGAAGCTGATGCCCCAGATGCGGTTGGCGTAGCTGCGCTGCTTAATGTGATCCACAAGCGCTTTCATCGGAGCGTGAGCGTCCTTTATCCACAACTTTGATGCAAGTGTCTGCTTCTGGCGTTCCAGATGGGCGCGCGGCGCACCTGCGTAGTGTGTTATGACTTCATCGGGGTGTGCCTGGCACCACCATTCGGGCATGTCAACTTCAAAGATAAGCGAGAAGATGGCGTTCGGCATAAAGGAGAGCATCCTATCCACTGAATAGTCAAAGTTCGTGAAATCATACTGCCCCTCGCCCTTCCAGAACGACTGGAAGCCGCTGTTGATTCTCTGGTTGAAGAACCCAATTCCACGGGATATTTCAAGTTCAGGCTCGTGCTTCGCGCCAGCGGGCACCAGCCAGAAGGTGCCGTTCAGCTTGTCCTTGCCGAATTGCAGGTAAGGTCTGCCGTTCCCCTGCTGGAGGCTGGCCGTCTTTAGCGGCCAAATCTTTTCCTTGCATGGTGGAATGACGGCAACGGGCGCATCGCCTTCCATGGCGACGAAGCAGTCATCGATGAACAGCTTGAGAGCCCCGCCTTCAACATGCGGGAAGGGATACTCCAGCGTGATGGTGTCGTTCTCACGCCATTTGCCGCTGCCAGGCGTTACCGTAAGCTCCATGGTGTGCGTTTCACCGTTGTCCTTTTCAAGCCTGAATCGCATCCTGCTGATTTCCAGCCTAGGCATTTCAATGATCTTGACTTCCATCTTGCCTGGTTGCAACTTGAGTGGACGCAGCTTCCCGCGCGGCCCTGCATATCCAAAGCCGATGCTGTTCTTCCAGGGCATCAGCGTAGCAGGGTCGCCCAGGACAACCGCCTTCTTGGAGAAATCGACAGGAATCTCGGTGTCCGTATTACTTTTGTCATCGCAGCCCCAGGTGTCGTCCGACGTAAAAAACACATCTTTTCCATTCTTCAGGCGCACATAGCCGTCCAGCACCAAACCAGCCCCTTGGTTGAGGTTGTTGATGCGCACTGTAATGCGGTTTTTGCCTTTTTTGAGGGCTTTGGTGATGTCGTAGAATACGGATGTTCGCCAGCCCCTGTGCTTGCCAAGAAACTTGTTATTCACATAGGAATAAACATAGTCATCGCCCAAAGTGGCAATGGCGCCGTATTCAGGCTCATCCTCCAGCTCGATCTCCTTCTGGAACCAGACGTTGTATTCATCTGGACCGCTGCCCTTGTGGGACCATATCCACTTGCCGCGCCAGTCCAGCTTAGCTGCTGAGAAGGGTCGCTGATAGAAAATGGGCTGCACAACAGGGACGCCCTGCCCTTTTGCATCAATGGTCGCCGTGGTGTAAATCAGCATTTCGGGAGTAATGAACTCAATCTGTCCGTCTTCTGGCTTGAGGACCACGCTTGTCTTGGGCAATTCCTTCATATCGCGGTCAAAGAAGCGAAGAGTCGTCCTGGCAGGCTCTGCACCCTCCCATTTGAGGATGCAGCGAGAACGCGGCATAAGCTGCGAAACTTTGTGCTGCTTGCCTGGAAGCAGATTGTCCGCATCGGCAATGCGGTTCACAATGCCTCTTGCCTTGATGGATTTCAGACCGATTGCCCCTGAATATCCCGTGAAACGCACCTCCCAGTTGCTCATTTTGCCCGTGTGCATCTGATTGTGCGAAAAGTCGAAGATGTATATATGGTATTCGCCGTCAGGCATGACAGACTGTATCGGTGCGCTGAAGCCCTTGCGCGTGCCATCTTCCTGAACGGCAACGCTGGCAAAGCCAATGTAGCCGGGCACCTTTGACATGAAGCAGACCTCAATCTGCTGGATGGTGCTAACGTCGTAGTCTAGCTTCTCCTGATAGAATGCCGTCTTGTCCCAGGGCTGTGCCTGGACCTCCAGACACTCCTTGGAGGAGATTTTGCCAGTGCCGCCAGATACCTTGACCTTTTGCGCGACATCCGCAGAGCTTACGCTGAAGGGATGTCCCCAGGAGATGAAAGATACCAGCAAAAACACAGCCGAAATTTTGAATGTCAACATTTTAATCATGGCAGCACCAGTGTAATGATAGTTTGAAAGAAATCGTTCTTGTCAGGCAAAGGCCTTTTCAAGGAGCCTCATTGAAGGCTCTTCTCTGAAAGAATGGTCGGGAGCGTCCACATGACACCAGTCCTCATACAATGTCTTCTGGGAGAG
>JAFZZD010000828.1 GCA_017615955.1 Victivallales bacterium | reverse complement strand
GCCTTGGGACCATTCAGTTCCTTGGAGATCTGGAGGTATGCGTCCAGATAAATCTTCCTGTTTTCGGCGAAATTGCTGCGCCGGCTGCCAGAGAAAATCAGGATGCCCTTTGCGCCAGCGGCCAGCGCGACGTACACGTCATGGCGCACCCAGGTGGGTATGTTCTTCACATCGGCTGGATCCTTTGGATTCTTGAACATCTCGGGCAGACCCCAGCAGACCGCGCCTGGCTGGTCCTTGATGGCCACCAGCTGCTGCTCAATGCACCAGCGCGCCCAGATGCGCTTGTCCTTCTTGCCAGCATAGTTCACATACATGCCACGCCAGCTGATGTCCAGCGGCGGGAAGAAATTCTTCATGGTGCCAGCTCCATAGTGGTTTGGCAGATAAAGCGCACAGGGGCGCTTCAGAGGATCCAGCTCCCTGACAGTCTTCGCCACGAACTTCAATATTGCAATCTCTTGCTTCTTCCAGGGGCGCACTTCCTCTGGCACCAGGTTCCACACGGCAATCTCCGGGCTGTTGCCCACCACTTTCATTATGTTTGCGATCTCCGCGCGGATGCCTTCCCAATTGGGCTCGCCCTTTTCCTTCAGCATCTGGGCGATGCCTTCCTTGCTGCCCAGATTGTATCCATCCACCAGGAATTTCTCCTTGCCGATGGAGTGCATCGTGTATGCGCACTTGAGGCCGCTGCGCTTCGCATCCGCGATTACGCAGTCGTTCAATTCGTATGCGGGGCCAATCAAAGTGATGCAGCCGTTCTTGGTGATGTAGTCCTGGTCCGCATGGCGCTGCTCCTCGGTGAGAAGTTCGCCTCGCTTGTTGTCACTGCCGCCGCCAAAGCTGTAGAAGCCAAAGGGAAGAAGCTGGCCCTTCGGGAAAAGCTCATTGGCGGGCAGGTTTGCGGGCACCTGTGTGGGACCGCTGAAGAACGTCTTCTTGTCCACCGCCATCGCACACAGGCAAAGGCAAATCATCAATGCAAAAAATCTCTTCATTATTCTGTTCCTTATTCTATATTGTTTTATGCACGTCCAGAAGGCATTATAGCGGGGAATATGTGTCCGCGCCAAGTTCAACGCACCATTTGATGCGCTGTATGTTGTCTTTCCAAAGTCCTGGCGTGTAAAGCTGCCCAAGCTCGCTCTTGTTTACACTCTGGGCATGACCATCGGAGGCCACCACATTGCAGCGGCCATTGTGTACCAAATGCGGTCTGCCGTATGTTTTGCTTGTATCGTCATTGACTATGCGGTAATATGGCTTGACCGCGTTAATCGCCCAGCTGTCCAGCACCAGGCATATTTCAGAAGGCGACTTCTTTGTGTAAAGATATGTCACATTGAATCCGTATGGCTCATTGCCATTGTAGTAAGCCCCGTATGAATATGTGCCTGATGACTCAAGCGGCGTCGTTATGAAACTGACCGTTGATGGACAGTAGTACATATTGACATCACCCACAACATAGCCAAAGTGCTTGAGATGGGTCAGCCAGGAGTTCGGTTGATTGGGCCTGTAGCTCATTGTGGTGGTGTTGCCGCTCATGAACCAGTCCTGGTCATAGTCGTGGAAATACATCCCGATTGCCAGACCGTACTGCTTCAGGTTGTTGAGGCAATTTACGGCACGGGCCTTTTCCCTGGCCTTGCTCAAGGCAGGCAGCAGCATGGCCGCCAAAATAGCAATAATCGCTATGACAACCAGCAATTCAATCAATGTGAAATGCCTTCTTCTCATGATAAAAACTCCTTTATTATTTGCACTTGAAATATGCTGTTGAACCAGGCTCCCAAGCCGCATTGATCTTGGTGGGGCTCTTGTTTACAGTATATACATCGCTCAGCTCGCCTCTGTTAAGGGATGCGGCGTGCATATCCACAAAGCCAACAGTGGTGTGCCCATTATGATGCAGATATGGACGCGCATAAGTCTCGCTGGTGGCAGTGCTGTTGTACAGGCGGTAATATGGATTGCCTGACTTGATTGAGGCGCCGTCAAACAAAAGCCCCACCTGCGAGGCTGGCAGGCTTGCCGTCACAATAGACACGTTGAAATAGCAGTTTGCCATTGATGTATTTCCATAAATGCCGCAATAGGCATAAGCCCTGTCCCTTTTGGTAAGTCTCGCTGCCAGACTTGGGCATACCCATATATCACTGGACTGATCCTCTTTGAAATATCCGTGGTGCACAAGAAATGAAGTCCAGTAATTAGGCTTCTCATTCGCCCAGGAGGCACTGGATGCATTTCCATTGAACCAGTAGTCCTGATCATTCTCCATCCAGTATAGATTCCAAACCTGCACCAGCTGCTTCAGGTTGTTGAGGCTGCCAGTCTCCCTGGCCTTCTCCCTGGCCTTGCTCAAGGCGGGCAGCAGCATGGCCGCAAGTATTGCGATGATTGCGATTACAACCAGCAACTCAATCAGCGTAAATCTCTTTTTCATTAGCAAGCCCCTATGATTGATGACAAGGAATTATCGGTCAGCCTTATTTTAACAAACTGTAGCTGTTTTCGCAAGTGGCAAAATCATATTTTTCCTTTGGCTATGTTTCCCGTATGGGTAGATAATGATTATGGCCTGTTGCAAAAACTAATTATGTGAGCGCCG
>JAFZZD010000827.1 GCA_017615955.1 Victivallales bacterium | reverse complement strand
CAATGCTGGTGGTAAACTTCTCCAAGGACAAGCAGATATTCGCGGAGAAGACACTGCGCCGCCCCATTGACTGCCAAAAGAAGCGCTGGAGGCATCAGCAGTTCATCTTTGACATACCAGAGGGCTGCAACAAATGCGAGGCTAAGATACGCCTGGACAAGGTGCCTAAGAACAGCTATCTTCTGGTGGACAATCTCCGCGCCGCAAATGTCACCGCTGACAACGGCTTCTTCAAGGCAAAGTTCCTTGACACCACATTCGACAAATGGACATTCCTGGGCCAGAAGCACTTCGAGCACTATTCGCTTGGGCCAGGCGCGGCAGTCGTGCTGGACTGGAAACTGGCCAAGGCAGGCGAATCCTTTCTGGAAATCCACGGTGACGGCAGCAAGATGCAGTACCCGCTGATAATCTACAATCTCTCAGTGGAGCCAGAGAGGAACTACCGTTTCTCATGCTGGTACAACGCCAGCAGGCATTTCAGCAACGGCATCAAGATGTTCATGTTCGATTGCCTGGACGCAAACCGCAAGCGCATATCGCAGCCACGCGTCTCGGTGAAGTCCACCAACGGCGAATGGGTGGAGCTGGTATATGACTTCAAGACGCCGCCGAACGCGGCATTGCTGGACATCATGTTCAACATGCGCCTTTTCCCAAAAGACGCAATGATCCGCATCGACCAGCTTAAGTTCGACGAAGGCACCATCGGCCCTGACCTGCGCCAGAGCTTCTCGCCAAAGGAAAAGACCATGCGCATAGCCTGCCCTGTATTGGGTGATCTGGGAGATGTGAAGGCAAGTGGCAACCTGTATGAGATACGCAAAATGGATGGCACGCTGTTCCGCACACTGGAAAGCGCACCCAACCAGGAGCTGATTGTCAAGCTGGATGATTACCCCGACGGGGAATATATGCTGCATGCAAAAGTCAAGCTTTCAGACGGCAAGGAAATGACCGCCGAGCCACGGCATTTCGGCGTGTACAAGAATCCATACTGGAAAAACGAATTGGGCATCCTCAAGGATGAGGACGAGGCGCCGAAGCTGTGGGGAAACCTGTTCCGCAAGCGCAATGTGATAAGTGCCTGGAACGGTGAATACACCTTCGGCGACATGCTGGAGCTGAGCCAGATGAGCGAGAAGAACGGGCCAAAGCGGCTCAAGCGTCCAATCTCAATATTGGTAAACGGCAAGCCACTCTCCGCAGTAGGAAAGGCCACATGGAAAAACGGACGCGCCCGCATGTCGGGCACAGTGCCAGTGGCGGCAACTGGGTTCAAGGGCACATTGAAGATTACAATGGACTACATGGGCTTCGTGCGCTACGGCATTGAGATTCAGGAGGCAAGCCCGGACATAAGCGACATCAGCGTGGAATATGCGGTCAATGACGTGGAATTCGTGCACAAGTCAGATGCATCCTGGAGCGAAATAGGCGCCATTGACCTGAAGGTGGACAAGCACTGGGAGACCAATCGCCGCTACCATGAAATGATGCTGGGCAATGTGGACAGGGGCATGGCCTGGTATTCGCCAAAGTCATATCCCGCAGTCAGCCAGTTTGACAATGTTGTCACCAGCGCAGACCTGAATGGCGATTTCCGCGTGAGGCTGGTGAACGCGCCGCTTGACGTGACGAAATGCAAGCTCCTGGAATTTGCGGTCATGGCGTGGCCATTCCGTCCCGTTGCTGACAACTGGAAATGGGTGCGTTTCCGCGCCTTCGACTACTGCAACTTCAACCTCTATACAGCAATGAAGCCAATGAAGTACTGCGGTATGCCCGCCAGCAGAGACGATGCAGCCACGATGAAGGCCGCAAAGACACCTGGCAATGTCCTGTATCAGATCCCATTCTACATAACGGACACCATGCCAGAATATCGTTACTTTGAAAGCGAATGGCAAGGCTTCCCCTCACGCTACTATGTGCTCAAAGCCTTTGGCAAGGGGGCGAAAATGCGCAAATGCAATCCAGCCAACCGTCTCTGGCAGGACATGTACTGCTATATGTGCAAGGAATATCTGGCCAAGTTCCCCTGGATTGGCTTCAACTACGACTGCTATGGATCAGACCTTATGACGGAGAACGGAGAGCAATTCCACTCCACCTTCGGGACACGGCAGTTCCACGAAAGGGTCTATATTACCACAAACCAGGCGCATCCAGGCTTCTTCACATACACGCACCTGGGCGGGCAGCAGGCCTGCACATCCGCTGGCTTCTCGGACATCGTCACCATGGGAGAGCAATACCGTGCACAATGCATGACGCACAACTACTATCTGGAATTCCTGACGCTGGACCAATTCCGCTACGAGAACGCAGTCCGCATCGGGCCAGACAGGACTTTCCTGCCACAGTACAGGCAGACCGAAAAGCTGGAATCCCTGGAAATAGCCGCTCACGGCATAGGCCTTGCCTTCCTGCACAACAGCATATTGAAGCCCACCTTCATAAACGCCGACATGTGCAAGCGCATGATGACATGGCTGTTCAGCTTCGGAATTGAGGACGCCACCTTCTACCCATACTGGAAAAGCAATCCTGACGGAGCGACTACAGGGGATGCCACTGTGCCAATCAGCTACTGGAAAACGCCAAAGGGTTTCCTGGCAACGGTGCTGAACTCCACAAAGGAGACGAAAACGGTCAAAATCAGGCTTCCCCAGAAGGACAAGAAAGCCATGCTACTCGCTCCCATTGACGGCAGCGAAACACCATTCGCGGACGGGCAAAGCCTGACCATTCCACCATTCCAGGCATTCCTCATCAGGGGCACCGATTAATATTAACGCAGAGGCGCGGAGATATTAACGCAGAGGCGCGGAGATATTAACGCAGAGGCGCGGAGATATTAACGCAGAGGCGCGGAGACGCGGAGACGCAGAGATTTTTGTTCTGCACTTCCGCGTCTCTACGTTAT
>JAFZZD010000826.1 GCA_017615955.1 Victivallales bacterium | reverse complement strand
GGCAATTGCGGCACCTACATGAATAATCTGGACAATAATGGCTATGATAGTTTGAAATAGGAGAGAAACTTTGTATATTACGCCTATTCTAAATCTAGAATAAATGTGAAACCATTTGCATTAGAGGAGATTTATGTCATTCTGGGATTCATTGATGGCCTTATTTGGCGGTAAGAAGCAGCAGGCTGCGCCTGCGGCAATGCAGCAACAGCGTTCAAGGACAGGTATGGGGAACAATTCCACCATGTCTCGTCCCAAGAACAAGCAGGTGTATGAAGGGCGTCAGACGCCTCCACCAGAATGGGCGGCAGACAAGTCCGTGTCAGATTTGCTGGCGGAATTGCCAAAGCACATCGTCTGCAAATACATGCCGAAGTTTGAGATGAAGCGCATCATGTCCACCCAGATTGGACCAGATGGCAATCTTCTGCCTGAATACGATGGTGTTGCTGGTGACTGTGGCGCCCTGAAGCAGTTTGGCCGCAAGGTTGCAGAGCAGAATGGCATGACAATGCCATATCGTTATGTTGATTTGAACATTGCATACCGTGCTTGCTGCGACAATCCGCAGAAGTGCCCCTTCTTCCTGAATGCCGAAGGTGATATGCAGGCAGTCAATTCACGTCGTCGCTAAAAGCATAGGCATTTACAGGCAGGCTGCCGTTGCGGTGGTCTGCCTTTTTTGATTTTATGAGCAGGACGGACTATATATTGCGGCGTTTCTTGCTTGTTATTCCCACGTTCATAGGAATAACATTGCTGTGTTTTGCCGTGATTCAGTTTGTTCCTGGCGGTCCAGTTGAGCAGGCCATAATGCGGATGCGCGGTATCGGTTCTGGAGGCGAGAGTTCAGGTGGAACTGGCACACAGGGCACTGTTTCAGAAGAACAGCGTGCCGCCATACGGGAGTATTATGGATTTGACAAGCCGTTTTTAGTCCGGTATTGGAAATGGCTGTGGAAAGACCGGATTGGGATGCGTATGGAATCCTACAGTTTTCCCAACAAGACGGCCTGGCAGCTCATCAGCGAAAAGTTTCCCGTGTCGCTGACATTCGGTTTGACAGGTTTTCTTTTGACGTATTTGGTGTGCATACCACTGGGGATGCTGAAGGCATTGCGCAATGACAGCGCATTTGACTTTGCCAGCAGCACCTTGGTGTTCATAGGCTATGCAATGCCTGCCTTTGCATTGGGCATGTTTCTGAAAATGCTGTTCTGCGGGACAGTTGAGCAGATGTGGGACGTGTTGCCCGCAACAGGCTTCCATTCACAGGACTTTGCCGCAATGACCGCATGGGGCAGGGCGTGGGACGTATGCAAGCACATGCTGTTGCCTGTGGTATGCTACATGAGCGGCAGTTTTGCTGTCTTGACGCTGCTGGTGAAGAACTCCCTTCTTGAGCAGGTGCGCAGCGATTATGTGAGGACTGCGTATGCCAAGGGGGCTAGTACATTCCGTGTCCTGTTTGTGCATGTGCTAAGGAATGCGCTGATACCGGTTGCGACTGGATTTGGCGGTGTGCTCACGCTGATTTTCGCGGGAAGTGTAATAATAGAAAGGGTCTTTGAAATACCAGGAATGGGCACGTTGAGCCTGGATGCCATTGTGGGCAGGGACTATCCAGTATTCATGGGTGTCCTTTCCCTGACGGCATTGCTGGGGCTTTTGGGGAACATAGTATCCGATATCGCATACATAGTCATTGACCCACGGATATCATTTGAAAAATAAAGGAAAGGAAAGTTGAGTTTTTTATCAAACATTTGGAATTGGATCACAGGTGGTGGCAAGAAAGAAGAGGTTAAGCCTGTTGCTGGCGGTGCACCTGTGTATTTGCCTGAAGAAAAGCAGCGCAAATCCAAGCACAAGGAGCAAGGCAATGCCAGGCAGAATGAAAGCCGCAAGCCTTCTTCAAGATTCGAGCATGAAGGGCAGGGGCAGAAGAAAAAACAAGTTCAGCAGGATAGCCCAAAGCCCAAGAAGCAGAAAGTTCAGGCGCAGCCACAGCCAGCGGCTGCCAAGCCTAGAAATCTTGACATGACAGGATGGGAGGCGCCTGCAATTCAGCGAGAGAATCCAGATGACGTATTGTTCCAGAATTTGCAGCTGGACAAGCGTATTCTGCGGGCATTGCTGGAGGAACTGGGCTTCAAGAAGTGCTCACCCATACAGGCAAAGGCATTGCCTGAATCGCTGAAGGGCAGTGATTTGGCGGGGCGTGCGCAGACTGGCACCGGCAAGACTGCGGCGTTCCTGATAACTGTCTTGCAGCATTACCTGAATGCAGACAACAGCACACGGGATCCATGGCAGCCCATGTCCATGATACTTGCTCCGACGCGTGAACTGGCAATACAAATACAGCGTGATGCGGAGGCAATATCCACATACTGCCCTGAATTCCAGGTGACCGCTGTATTTGGCGGCATGGACTTTGATGCCCAGATGAGCAGGATTGCCAAGGGCGTGGACCTGGTGGTGGCGACGCCTGGCAGGCTGCTGGATTTCATCGGCAGGGGGGTAATCGACTTGTCAAAGGTGGAAATCGCAGTCATTGACGAGGCGGACAGGATGCTGGACATGGGCTTCATTCCCGATGTCAAGCGCATAATGGGGCATCTGCCGCCAGCTGCCAAGCGACAGACCATGCTGTTCAGTGCCACGCTTACTCACGACATCATGGAGCTGGCCTCACGCTGGATGCGTCAAAGTCCTATTGTCATTGAGATAGAGCCTGAGCATGTTGTCGCAGAAGGCATTGACGAGACTGTATATGCCGTTACCACAGCGGAGAAGATGTCTGTCTTGCGCTGGATATTGGCTAATGAGGATTGCAGACGCGTGCTCATTTTCCGCAACAGGCGCAGCGACGTGGATACCTTGCATTCCGCTTTGGAACGTTGCGGCGTACAGTGCGAGATGCTGACTGGCGACGTGGAGCAGAAGAAACGCCTGCGCATTTTGGATGACTTCAGGGCAGGCAAGGTTAAAATCATAGTGGCGACGGATGTGGCTGGGCGCGGCATCCATGTTGACGATGTCACACATGTCATAAACTACGACTTCCCATACGAGGCGGAGGATTATGTCCACCGCGTGGGGCGTACTGCACGTGCGGGACATAAGGGACGTGCCATCAGTTTTGCGGACGAGGACAGCGCGTTTGTCATTCCTGACATTGAGAAGTTCATCGAAAGGCCCTTGCCAATAACCCAGCCTGATGAGGAAATGCTGAATTATGGCGGCAAGATGAAGGGGCTTTCAACTCGCTCCAGTGGTTCCCGTTCAGCACCTTCCCGTGGCTCATATCATGGACCGTACCGAGGCAAACGATAAAATGATCCACAGATTGCCACAGATTATCACAGATTGATTGTATAATCTGTGGAAATCGGTGGAAATCGGTGGATAAATTTTATGGAAT
>JAFZZD010000825.1 GCA_017615955.1 Victivallales bacterium | reverse complement strand
TAGGGGCTGATTTTAGCAGGTTGCTGCAGGAGCGTGGTGTTATACCGGCCTTGATGGAGGCGTTGATGAAGTCCAGCAGCTTGTCGTAGAAGCCATTTACGTTTATTAGGCCGATTGGGATTGGACCATCGTGGAACAGGGTATTCATCTTGGAGATCGCCAACGCGTCGAATAGCTCGTCCCATGTGCCGAAGCTGCCAGGCAGCGCAACAACCACATCCGCCAGTTCCAGCATCTTTGCCTTGCGTTCAGCCAGTGTCTCCGTCTCGTAGCATTCCGTTAGGTCAGTGCGCCTCATTCGTGCGGGAAGACCGCTGGTGAACACGCCGATAGCCTTGCCTCCATTGGCAAGCACAGTGTCTGCAAGCGTCTTCATGGTGCCTTCATTGGAGCCGCCATACACCAGCGTATAGCCATTCTTGGCAAGATATTCCCCTGTGGATACTACCGCATCCTCGTAAATCCTGTCTTTGGGAAAACTGGAGGCAAGATATACTACTACATTTTGGATTTTCATAGAGAATGACATTCAATAATCAAGAGGTAATTGCAAAACTTCAGCAAGGCATGCCTTTTCCGCTGGCTGAAGCCAGCGGCTCCGATAGTTCAGTTTTGAAATTGGCTCATTATTCAACGCAAAGGCGCAGAAATGCAGTCTTTTAAACTCTGCGTCTCTGCGCCTCTGCGTTAAAGAACTCTGCGTCTCTGCGTTGTATTATTGGCGCAGGTCGATGACGCGCTTTGCTTTGCCGGCTGTGCGCTCGATCTTGCCTGGTTCCACCAGGGTGATCTTGGCGGTGATGCCGATGATCTGCTTGATTTTGCCGCCGATGACGGCCCGCATCTTCTCCAGCTTGCTGACCTCGTCGGATATCATCTCTGGCGTGACTTCAACCTTGACTTCCAGTTCGTCCATAGCCTTTGTGCGGGACACCACCAGCTGGTAGTAGGGCTGCACGCCTTCGATGCCCAGCAGGACGCTCTCCACTTGTGTCGGGAACACGTTGACGCCGCGGATGATGAGCATGTCGTCCGACCTTCGGCGCACCTTCTCCATGCGCACCAGCGTGCGCCCGCATTCGCAGGTTTCGTAGTGCAGGCAGGAAATGTCCCTGGTGCGGTATCTGATGAGGGGCATTCCTTCCTTGGTGAGGTTTGTGAACACCAGTTCGCCTTCCTCGCCTGGCTCCTTGACCTCGCCCGTGTCGGGATCGATGATTTCAGGATAGTAGTGGTCTTCGAAGACATGCAGTCCATTGTGGCATTCGCAGTCGCAGGAGACACCTGGCCCCATGATTTCGGAGAGTCCGAAGATGTCGTGGGCATGTATTCCTGATTTCTTTTCGATCATGTCCCGCATTTCCTCAGTCCATGGCTCTGCGCCGAAAATGCCGACCCTCAACTTGGTCTGCTTCAAATCCACGCCCAGTTTCTCTGCTTCTTCAATCATGTGCACAAAGAATGAAGGCGTGCAGCAGATGGCGTTGACGTTGAAGTCGCGTATGAGCATGATCTGCTTTTCAGTGGCGCCGCCGCTGGCTGGAATGACGGAGCATCCCAGGCGCTCCGCGCCGTAGTGCAGCCCCAGGCCGCCTGTGAAAAGGCCGTAGCCATAGCCCACCTGGATCAGGTCATTATCCGTCAAACCGCACATCTGCAGTGCGCGGACGACTGTCTCCGCCCATGAGTTGATGTCATTCCTGGTGTAGCATACCACGGTTGGCTTGCCAGTGGTGCCGCTGGATGCGTGTATTCTCACAATGTCCTTCTGGTCCACGGCAAGAAGGCCGAAGGGATAATGCTCCCTCAGGTCCTTCTTCATTGTAAAGGGGAACTTCGACAAATCCTTCAAGGTATGCAGGTCAGAGGGCTTCACGCCCTTTTCATCGAAGGCCTGCTTGTAGAAGGGCACATTTGCGTAAACCCTTTCCAATGTGGCCCGCATACGCTCCAGCTGTATGCGTTCCAAAGCACGCCTGTCAACATAGTCTTTCAGTAATAAGTCTTCCATTTTTGCTCCAATTGGTGGTTGCATTTTTGGGACTGCCGAATAAAAAACGGCGTAATTTATCACAGTTCCAATGGATTAAAAGTCAATGCGTTGTATATTTTGCACCAATTATGGAGAGTATATTCTAATTATGGCAAATAAGAAGAAACAAACAGAGGAGCGCAAGCTAATAGCCCAGAACCGCAAGGCCAGGCACGATTATGAAGTGCTGGAGACATTTGAGGCTGGCATTGCGCTGGAGGGCACGGAGGTCAAGACCTGCCGCGCCAATGGTGTCAGCCTGGTGGATGCGTATGCGGTGGTGCGCCTGGGCGAGCTTATCATGGTGGGCTCCCATTTCGCACCCTACGAATTCGGCAACCGCTTTAACCACCAGCCCAGGCGGGACCGCAAGCTGCTTATGCACAAGCGGGAAATCCTCCGCCTTAAGAAAAGCATTGAGGCCAAGGGGCTTACCTTGATTCCATTATCGCTTTACTTCAAACGGGGACGCGTCAAGGTGGAGTTGGCTCTGTGCAGAGGCAAGAACGTGCATGACAAGCGGGACGCGTTGAAGAAGAAGTCCGACGAGATGGAAATGAAGCGCGCAGTCTCCTGTTGAAAATATTGCATTGACCTATGAAAGTTAGCGACTTTGACTTTGATTTGCCCGAAGAGCTTATTGCCCAGTTCCCCTCCCAGCGCAGGGAGGAATGCCGTATGCTGGTGCTGGACAGGAAGGAGGGCGAGGCTGAAATCCATCCGTTCACGGATTTCATCAATTATATGCAGCCAGGCGATTGCCTGGTGATCAACGATACCCGCGTCCTTAGGGCCAGGCTTTGGGGACACAGGCCTGGCAGCGGCGGGCGCGTTCAGGCATTCGTCCTTAAGCAGTTGGACAAGGCAAGCTGGCAGTGCCTCCTCAAGCCAGGCAGGCGCATGCAACCAGGCACACAGGTGATGATTGACGGCGCGGAGGCCTCGTTCACAGTGCAGTCCCATAACGAGGATGGTACTTTCAATGTGATGTTCGACACTGATGATGTGCTGGACTTGCTGGAGAGGGCAGGGCAGGTGCCTCTGCCGCCATACATAACCAGGCAGCCCACCAAGGAGGACGCGGAACGCTACCAGACTGTTTATGCCAGGGAGCCAGGCGCGGTCGCCGCCCCTACTGCTGGCCTGCATTTCTCTAAGGAAATGCTGGCTGATTTGAAGGCACGGGGCATTCGCATTGCGTCACTTACTTTGCATGTGGGAGCTGGCACGTTCAAGCCAGTCAGTGTCGATAATGTGGAGGAACACGTCATGCACGAGGAACGCTTCTTCCTGACGGAGCAGGCCGCCTCGCTGATAAACACTGCCCATGACGAAGGACATCGTGTGGTATGCGTGGGAACCACCACGGTGCGTGTGCTGGAGAGTTGCGTCATTCCTGGCACACGCAAGGTGGCGCCTCGCAGCGGCAGTACCTCCATCTTCCTGTATCCGCCTTACAAGGCGATTGTGCCAGATGCACTGCTTACCAATTTCCACCTGCCACAATCCACGCTGATCATGCTGGTTTGCACATTTGCAGACAGGGACAGGGTCTTTGCCGCCTACAGAAAGGCCATAGAAAACAAGATGCACTTCTACAGTTACGGTGATTGCATGCTGCTCAAATGACGCCAATGGACAATGCGGAACTCATAAAACGTGTTGAGGAAGAGGCGGCGAAACGGCTTCTTTCCAGTCCCGCCTGCCATGACTGGGAGCATACCTGCCGTGTACGCGCCAATGCAATGCGCATTGCCCGTGAGGAGCAGGCTGATCTGCTGGTGGTGGAACTGGCGGCGCTATTGCATGACATTGGGCGCCCTGCGGAATTGGCGGACCACGGCAAGACCGACCATGCCGTGCTGGGCGCGGTCATGGCCGCTGATGTGCTGAAGGACTTTGGCTGCGATGATGAGCTGATTGCAAAGGTTGCTTCTTGCGTGCGAACCCACAGGTTCCGCAAGCGCAGTCCCGAGGGCATTCCCGCCAGTTTGGAGGCAAAGTGCGTGTATGACGCGGACAAATTGGATTCCATCGGCGCCATCGGCATCGGCAGGTCGTTCCATTTTGCGGGACGGACAGGAGCCAAAGTGCATAACACTGAACAGCAGGCTCTTGCCTCGGAAAGCTACAGCCGCGAGGATACCGCATACCGTGAATTCCTGGTGAAACTGCGCTACATAAAGGATAATATGCTAACCGCCACAGGGCATCGCCTGGCGCAGCGACGCCATGACTTCATGTGTAGCTTCTTCGAAGAACTGAACATTGAAACTTACAGTTGAGATATAAAGGGGATTGGTGCAAATGGAGGCCTGCTTTGCATTAATATAGCCAATCGAAGTTATCAGAAATAAGTAGTTCTTCTTTTGTGATAAGGTGTGTGGTCTGCATAGGAATAGTTTGACACTCCAAACCATATTTTTCTGCAAGGGAACGAATATCATTTGTATCATCGTATGTAAGAAGAAAATGCCCTTCCATCTTGCTTGCAAGCTCAAAAATCTTTTTATGGTCAACATCAAAGTGATTATATAATCGCTTTCCTGCGATAGTATATGGAGGGTCAATGAAAAAGAATGCATTTGGTGTGTCCAAATGTTGCTCCATAATGTCCAATGCATTGCCATGGATGAAAGTTATTTTTTTGCGCATTGCATTGGCATCTTGAATACGTCTGGCCAAAGTTGACGGATACCAGCGCGAGGCCAGGCCTTTGCCTGCTTCACCAGTTTTGATAAGTCCGGACCCTTTGGCAAGAATGCCTCCATGATTTGTTCGGTTGCGAACAATTGTTGCGAAGCCTTTTTCTTTAACTCCAGTTTCGGCAAGGCTTATAGCTGTGCTGATTTCCTGAGCCGTAACTTTGAATGT
>JAFZZD010000824.1 GCA_017615955.1 Victivallales bacterium | reverse complement strand
CAGATAGCACTTTGCATACCAAACGCGGGGCTTTCGCCCCGCGCACCAGACTGTCCACAGCGTTATGGAACGCGCTGTATCTTAAGCAGGGCATAGCCATGGCGAGGAAGCTGCAATTCCGCTGCGGGGATGACTTTCCCCGCAAACACATCGGTTATGACGCATTTGCCATAGCCAAGGTCCTTCAGGTCAAAGGTGGCCTTCACGGCTTCACCAAGGTTTCCTATCATCACCATTGCCTGCCCGTCTGGGCGAATCAGCTGCGTGGTCCTTATGTTTTCAGCGTCGCAGGTCACGGGCTGCTTTTCCTTGCCGTAGAACACCAGCGTCTTGCAGTCATCAGGCTTGCCAAAGCCGAATTCATACACCTCGTCTCTGGCCTTCTGGTATTCCGCATATCCCCTTGCCACGCCCTGGTCAACATGGTTCATGGTTCCATAAGCGAATGACCAGGAAATCAGCGAGGTGATTTCGTCCTTGATCGCCACGTTGGGATTGGCTCCCCTAACACTAACGATGGTGCGTGGCACTACGCCGCATTGGGTTCCAGCCAAATCAGCCAGGACATACCCCTCTGGGAAACGGTCATGGAAATCACCGCCCAGCCCGCCGCATTCAGTGGTGATGACAGTCGAGCAAAATGCCAGCATAGGCGCGACCTGCGCGAATGTGGCATGGACCTCAACCCAGGGAACTCCGTACGTGAGACGGCCTTCCTTGTACATCATGTGCGCCGTGCGCTTTGTCAGTTCTCGCCAGCCAAGGATGTTGGTGCTGGGAATGATGCCCTCGGGTGCGATGTACATCATGTTGTCGTTTGTCAGGAACGGAACTTTGCCTGGCTTGTCACGCACCGCCCCGACAGAGACGGTATTGTACCCGCCGCTGGCTCTTGTGACAAAGCAGTCGAAATTCATGCCGTCAAAGCCCGCGCGTATATGCTCATGCATCTCATAGAGCATTTTGTCGATATATTCATGAGTCAGGCATGCCACATATTCATTTCTGGCGTCATCCACAGGATAGTCGTATGGCAGCCATTCCGCCTTGTACATTTCAGCTTCAGGCCAGCGATCCGAATAGAATGTTGGGTTGTGGTACAAAAGATAATAGTCGTTGCACACTCTCCTGAAATCCCTGACACGCCTGGCCGCCTGGTGAAGCTGCCACAAAGGCGCATTGGCGGTGGCCCAGTTACGGTGCCTGGCATAATACTCCTCAGACTTCTTCTTCAGCTCCTCTCTGCTAAGGGGCGCTTTTCCGCGAGTGCTGAGCGGCAGCTCCCATTCCGTCCGGTCGCCATTGGGAAATGCGTTTATGGGATACTGGTAGCCCATGGGCCATTGCGAAATCTGCAAGTAGCCGCCTACGTCAGACCCCTTGGCTGGCGGGTAGTCATACATGTGCTGGGACAGCCTGCGGTACTTATCGTTGATGGACTTCACGGGCGTCGGCTCGACACCAAGCACAATTTCAAATGGCTTTTCCCACTCGGTGGGACGATTCACTATGTACTGCGTGAGTGTGAACACATTCCCTTTGCGCTCCATCTTCTGGGAATACACTGCTTTGTCCAGAGAATAGTTGCGCGGCGAATCGGTCACAAGGCAGAGGCCGCGGTAAATGCCGCCAAGCCACAAATAGCCCTGCGTCCGTCCTTTTTGCAGCCATAGATGGGGTGGTACAATCTCGCCTTCTCCAGCTGGCATTGAGCAGTCAGACATTCCCAGGGCGCGGCGGCGCTTGTCCACAATTGTGCGGCTGTACTTTATCATCTCATTTTTGAGTGGGAAGCGCAGCTCGAAGCTGTTGAGTTTCATCTTTGCCTTGGGCTTGACCTGCACCGTCAGCTTGCAGAAGCCATCATAGTCATATTCCTGGTTCAACGCCACATCGACTTTCTCATTATACAGCGTTGTCCTATACACGATGCGGTCCTTCTCCGCCGAAATCAGCTTGGTTTCCTTTTCCTTCAGCGGCTGCCCGTCAAGGTAGAACTGCGCTGGCGCGGCCAGGAGGTTCTCCCCATCCGCCATGATTGCGCTCCATAGCCCATTGCCCAGACGGTATCCTGTCATGAGCGCTGATATTTCCCTGGTCTTTTTGTCCAGACGCAGCGGTTTGAAGGGAGGGATGATTATCCTGTCCTCACCCAGCTTGTTGTTTTGCCATGGGAAGCGGCGAATAGAAAACGTGCGGCGGTGGGTGAATGTTCTTCCGTCAAGAGCCGTGCTTTCCATTGTCACGGAATAGTCACCTTCCTTGAGTGAGCTGGACAGCTTGGTTTCATCCTCAAAATCCTCAAGGTGCGCCGAAGCCGCGCTTTCGCGGCTGAATGTATGCAGGATTTTCCCCTGAGCGTCCTTCACAAATATCACCGCCTTGCGGCATGGCAGCTTTTTGCTGAATGAGCCCGCCACTCGCAAAAGCCGACCGTATGAGGGATAGAAGCCGGCATTAAGGTATGGAAGCCCCTGAGAATCAATGTAATGTGCCTTGCCAAAGGCGATTTTCACATCCCAGAACATGGTTCGCTTGTAGTATTCGGTATGATCTTCGCCTGTAATGAGTGAATACAGCAGGCGAGGCGTACCAGGAAACTGCGCTCCCTTGTAGGTCTGGAACAACCCGCTTTCGCCTGGCTTCACCTCTATGATGAACTGCGCCGGATATTCCAGCGTGCCAAGGAGAAGTTTCTTTTTGATGTCAAACAAGTTTGGCGTCTCCAGCTCCAGAGTGGGTGTGCCCTCCACGCCCACGCAATAGCTCTTGGAACGGAATTTTCTGGGCTGCGTCCCCGTATTCTCCACCCTGTATGTCCAGATGTAGTTGGCCGTGGTGGGATAATCCAGGGTTCCAAAGCCGTCAAAGCTGACAACTGGCGCCTTGCTGTCTGGCATGAACGTGCCCATTTCGCCTTCTGTCTTAGGCTTATGCCAATAGCCAGTCTCCTTTTGGCTGGACCAGTGGCGAAGCATCTGAAGTCCCCACTTGCCGCATTCCTGAATGCTTTCCACGCCCAGAGAGGAAATTGGCACTGACGCCTCGGCCTGCCAGCATACCCTCTTCTCCAAAGTCAATGCAGCTGGCAGAAATTGGTTGGCAACCTTGCTTCCTTGAGGCAAAACACCCTTTCCTTCGCTGTCGAATCTAAGCACGATTGGTTCCTTGCATCCAGGCGGCGCAATCCGTAGTTCCACCTGGTCGTCCTCGTTCAACGTCTGGGGCGCAACTGGAATCTCGCTGGTGACCGCAAAATAAATGTTCTTTGCGTCATATCCGAAGATGAAGTTGTTCTCACGCCTGGTCATCAAGCCGCTCTCCACCGCTATGCCGCCACACGAGGTGGAGGCATAGCGCCATTCCTCATAGCCGATTTTTCCATCGATTATGGGCGGATTAGGCATGGGGGCAATCCTGATGAGCGTCTCGCCGGACAGTTTTATGTCGCAGTATGCAATCAATGACACAACTAGGCAAAAGACAAGAAACTTTAACTTTCCCATTCGACAGGTCTCCATATTCTGTTGTCAATTCACGCGAAACTTCTATCGGAGCCGCTGGCTTTAGCCAGCGGAAAAGGCTTGCAATGCCAATATTTTTGCAATTACCTCACAATATTGGGCTTAGAGCAAGTTTTGTAGCGCAGCACTGCTGTTCCAAGCGGCGGCACCTTGGCAGAAAGCCCCGCATTTCCATCTTCCAGTTCAATGGATTGCACTGGAAGGCAGGGATAGAATGTCAGAGATTCGACGTTTTCAACAGGCCGCGTTGTCTGGAACCTGGCTGGCAAATAGTGATGTCCCATGTTGGACACCAGGCAAATGCCGTCATCAAAACTCCATACCCTCAAGTGCCTGTTCTTGAAGTGGATTATATCATAGAATCTGTAATCTTTCCCTCGCATGGGGAATGCGGCATATTGCCTGAACAGCTTTACACAGTCTAGCCAGAAGGCGGCTTCTGGCCTTGCATCAGGCAGGGAATGCCAGAAACGCAGCGTCTCCGCCTCATTTGTGGATATTAGCTCGCTTTGCATGGAGACAAGACGATTGGCGTCACTCCATACTTCAGCACCAAACACATCTTCTTCTAATATGCCGACACAAAAAACGGGGGACTTGCGGCACAGCAGCCGCATTAACTTTTCCTTTGGCCAAAACGCAGGATGCACTATCAGCAACGGCACATCCGGCACCTTGTCTGCACCAGCCATTGTGCCTGACCAGGCAAGAGGCAGACCATTTGCCAGCAGATGCGCCAGGACTGAATTGGTGTCGCAACGTCTGCTGCGGGCGTATGCCTCAATCTCCAGCTCCATCGCCTCGTTTTCCCAGACCAGCAACGGCGATTCAGGAGTGCCCTTAGACAGGCTGAAGGCCATTTCCCAGGTCTTGTCCATAATGTGCCATTCCTCTGAAGATATGCCATCGGAAAGGCAGCACTCCACGCCTTCAACGCAGGTCTTGCCTGCATCCGCAAATTTCATCGTGGCCAGGCTGAATATTTCAGTGGCAAGCATGGGCGGCGTATGCCGCAGAACACAGTACTGCTCCTGGTCATCCTTGACGCAATGCAACTGTATCAGCTTGGTGCCTGGCAATGCAGCCTTCAGGCAAAGCAGCGTGGCGCGGTTCCTGTCCAGCATGGAGGTGTCCTCTCCCTCGTTCCACCCCTCCAGGTCAACAGTGCCCGCGCTGCTCTCCACAATCAAGGCAAAGAGATTGCAGTCGCGAAGCGTCTGATAGTCCGTGGCATAGCGCCAAATTGCCTCCATTGGGTCCTTGCACCAGGCACTGAGGCAGGCTAGCAACTTGCCGGCATTATGCACTGCTCCTGCCGTCTTTTTGAGGAAAGAACTTTGGCACGCAGTAAGAAAACGGCACCATTCAAGACGGTGTTTTGAGATGATGAACTGAGCTTGCTCTGGAACGTCCGCCTCTGGTATCGAAACGCCGTATTCAT
>JAFZZD010000823.1 GCA_017615955.1 Victivallales bacterium | reverse complement strand
TATAAGATTTTCTCCAAATATTATGGATTTGGGCTTTATTATTTCCTTATGTTTGGTACATTATCCACAATCAGAATTTGAAACTTGATTCAACCCAGCAATATGGAGTGCATTACCTATGGAAGAAGAAATCATCGACGTAAACGCCAAGGAAGAAAACGCCGTCAATGAAGAAGAAAAAAGAGAACCTGGTCTTGGCAGGATGCTATGGACAAGATTCAAGCAGCTGTTCAAGGTTCCTGACACAAAAGAGGCTCCGCCCGTATGGCTGGTATTCCTTTGCGAGGCCGGTCTCTTTTTGATGTTGAACCAGATACGCTTCCCCGTTGCGGGCGGACGCATTGCAGTTTCAGACCTTGCGTTCTTCTTTTCATTCATACCGCTTTTGGCATGGTTGATCAAGGCCCGCCACTCCGTATTCTATCCACTGGTGGGCTTTGCCGTGCTGATAATGTACTGCGTCGCCAATCTGTCCTCCATGTCAGGCTTCGTTGGGGCGTTCAAATGCGCGCAGATGGTGCAGTACCTGCTCTGTGGCGTGATGATGATGTCGTTCCTGCTGGAGAATGTGCCGGGCACCACTGTATTCACCGTGCTTCTTGCACTGGGTCTCAATATTCTGGTGGCGGTGTTCCAGGCAGTGAAGTACGACATTGGCAGCGTACTTGCGCCGGCGGATGTGCTGAATCTGAAATGGGGTTTCGGCGGGGCGTTCACAGGGCTTTTCCGCAGCAGGATGGCGTTTTCATTCTTCACGGCCACCAGCCTGGCATGGCTGTTCCCGCAACTCATAGGAAAGAACAACAGCTTCATGCGCACGGCGCTGGCGACAATCATAGCGGTACCCTGCCTGCTGGCAATCGTACATGGCCAGATGCTGCTCATCGCGATATGCGTTCTGCTGATCGAAGGCTACATCTATTCCAGACGCGCCGGCAATGCCGCGTTGCTTGCCATTTTAGTGGCCTTCCTTATTTCAGCCTCATTCAGCCAATGGGCGCACCACAAGACCGTAATGGAAACACTGTCCATAATCAAGACAGGACAAAACGCTGGCGAACTGAAGACAAACCACATTGACTTCATCGCCGCACTGAAAATGGCCTCTGCGCATCCAAGCTCGGGCGTTGGTTCAGGACGCTATCAGGAGAACATCGGTACATACTATGGCATACTGCCCAATCCCGCCTACAACGACATCAAGACCGATACACAGGCGGCATGGGGCATCACAGCCAGCACAGCCGGCGTCTGGACCGCCGCATTCCTGGCCCTGCTGCTAGCAATGGCCATTGGCACTGGATTGGGAAGGACACGCTATGGAACCTGCGGAAGAGATCCGCTGGCGCTGGGAGGCGCGGCCACAATCGTCATGATCGCCCTGGCCATGTTCATTACAGACCCATTCATACGGGGCCTCGCATGGCTGCCGACACTGGCTCTGGCCTCCACGATCGTGCCACGTCCAGACGAAGACTGCGAGGACAAATTCCTGCTCCTCCCCGGATATGCGCTTATAGCCTGCGTCCTTCTGGGGCTGCTGATTTCCATCAATGCAGTATTTGGCCGCAGGGACACTGGGAATGCCGCTTGCAAGAAAGACTGCACAAAAAACGTCCAGGCTGCATCAGAGCCTACCAAGACAATTGCGCCAAAGGAGGAAAAAACAATTGCGCCAAAGGAGGAAAAGACAACAACACAGCCACAGGCTCAAGTCAAGCCGGCGCCAGCAGTTAACATCATTCCAGTGATAAAAAGCAAGGTGCTCAAGGTGCTCAATGCCGACAACTTCTCCCGCTTCACGCCGCCATTCCGCCAGACTGCGCTACCTGGAACAGCCTCAGCAAAGGTGCTGGAGATACCTGACAATGCGGGAAAACCGCCAGAAGGGAAAGACCCCTCCATGGAATATGGAGGTGCCGTGTTCCAAGTGGACATTCCCTCGCCTGGCATATATAAGATCTGGCTAAACGTGTGGTGGGAGGGTTCCTGCGGAAACTCATTGAGCGTCCAGGTCGGCGATGAGAAGAAGTCCAGCACAGTGGGCAATGACAGCAATTACAACAAATGGCACTGGGTCGAGGGGCCTAACCAGTACCAGTTGGCCCAAGGGCCATGCGCCATAACAATATTGAACAGGGAAGACGGCATCAAGCTTGACCAGGTACTAGTCACCAGCGACCTATCATACGTTCCCCAAGGAATAGAGAAATAAAATGAACAGGCTTCTAATAATTCTGCTATGCGCAAGTCTCTGCCTATTTGCGCAAAACGAGGATGTGAATGTGGAGAGTGCCTCCGCTGAGAGCATGGCCGCATTGTCATCACAGGCATTCCTAAACGAGATACGCAAGCCTCTGCGCATTGACGCCTGGGGCGAATTCACTGGCGGCATTGTCAACAAGGGTTCCAAAGGAAAGCGTTCAGGCAAGTTGCGTGTGCGCATCACCTTCACAAAGGACGCCATGTTCACACAGATTGTGCTCAATGACGTTAATGTGTATTCTCTGGAGCAGAAGCACAGCGACAAGGATGCCAACGCAACTGTCAAGCTGGATCTACCTGGAAAGGAGACTGCGCCTGGCCTGTTTGACTTCGGCTTGCGCCCTGAGGACATGTCGTTCTCATTCATATACTGGGACTTTGTCGAGGAACTGCCCCGCGAAAAGAAGCGCATGAGCGAGTGCCGCGTATTCCGCCTGGCTTCTCCAGACAAGGACGGCACCGTGCTGGTCTGGTTCCACTCCAGCCATGGCTTCCCCCTGGAGGCGCGCTGGTACAAGAACGATGCAAAGGAACATTGGCGCAAACTTGAGCTGAAAGGCGCCAAACGCCATGCCAATGGTCTCTGGTTCGTCAAGGAAATGAGACTGGAGGGCAAGGACTGGAAGACCCAGGTCAGCTTCGACCACGTGGAACTCAACGCCCCAGGCGAATAGGCTAGTCAAGAAACCAATGGGACCTATGGGACCAATGGGACTTATGGGAACAATGGAACGATTCTTCTTTGTAGTCCCATTGGTCCCATTGGTCCCATTAGTCCCATTAGTCCCAGCATTTATTAACTTTATTTGAGGTTTCAAATGAGAACTTTCTGGCTGCTTATGCTTTCAATGATTTGCACAACTTGTTTTGCTGATATAACCGAGGCAAAAAAGGACTTTGACAAGGGCAACTACAAGTTCGCATTGGAGAAGTACAAGAAGATACTGTCTTCCCAGACGACTTCTCCACAGGATGCGGCGGAATGCTTTGAAAAGGCCTGCGACTGCCTTGTGAAATTGAGGCAACTGGACAGTGAAATCGATGAATTGGCAGCACGCGCAATAGAGGCGCAGCATGGGCACTGGCGCATCGCAATGCAGATTGCAAAAAACTTTGACAGAATATCCCATTGCGGTTGGCTGGCAGAGGGACGTTTTCAAAGAGGCGGGCGTCACAATGGTGGGAAGTGGATTAACGTAGATGAACGGGACAGGGCATTCTGCCTGAGGCTGCTTGCCAATGCAGACGGCAAGCCAGACACAGCCGACGCAAAATGCGAATACTACAATCTCATGCTGATTTGCCTTATGCAGAACCGCCACGGCCAGGCATGGAAACTCCAGCTGCTGACAGACCTGAATAAGGAACCAGACTGGGAATGCGGCAACTACGATGACTGGAACTGCTCTGGCGCACCTGTGGATGAGAATGGACAGCCTGTCTTCTACAAAATGCCTCGCTCCTGGGAAGAAGCCACCAACGATGGCGAACGTTTCCGCTGGCTGCTGAATGCCCTTGCCAAAAATGGCCAGGAAAATGAGGCGACTATGCAATATGCAGACTTTCTCTGCTCGCAGTTCGACGTATCCAATCTATTTGGACTGCATCGGGACAGGGACATGGCAAAATGGCTGGCGGAACTGGATGAATTGACGGAAGACGAGACATTCTCGCAGCTTGCCACAGGCATCAAGCGCATCACCCTGCCAGATGAGCACTCGTATGTAAAACTGTACAAGAGCATCAAGCCAGGCAGCAAGCTGTATGGCGATGCGCAGTTCCAGCTGGGCGAGATTTACTCCGCCCGCCGCAAATACGACAATGCGGCGGAATGCTACAGAAATGCCATTCCCCAGAAAGAGTTTGCAAAGGAAAAGCTCAAGGCAATAATAGATGACTGGTGCCAGATAAATGAAAGGGCGCCCATTCTCCCAAATGAAAAGCCTGACATAGAACTGCGCTTCAGAAACGCCAAAAAGGCCGCGTTCCGCTGCTGGAAAGTGGATATGCCTGCCGTTGCAAAGCATGTAAAGGCCAACATTGAAAATGGGAATGTCGGCAGCTACAATCTCAGGGAGCCAGGCCGCCTGATTTTCAATGATGACCAGGGCAATCAATTCAAGTCCGAGGCGGAATGGCGTTTCCTAGAAGGCAAACCCACCTGCTGGGAGACGGCTCTAACACCAAAGCCCCATCACTTTGACTCCAACGCCACAATTCAGCTTCCAATATCAGGTGCAGGCGTGTATCTGCTGGAAGCCCGCACTGGAGAGCATGTAAGCCGCAGATGCATTGCCATCGAAGGCGCGAAGATTGTGTCCAAACAAATTGAAGGCGTGTATTTCTGGCAAGTGCTGGACAGCATCAGCGGCAAGTCCCTGACCAATGTAAATGTGGCATTTCTTGCCTGGAGCAACAGATGGAATCCCAAAGCAGCCAAGAATATCCTAACACGTGTGGACAAGAACTTCACGACAGATGAAAATGGCTGCATCTACCTGGACAAGAAGGAACTGGACGAAAAAGTTTACTGGCAGGATTCCATAATGGAGGCAAACTGCGGTGACATGGGATATGCATTATGGACAGGCTATCTTCCCAGAGAAAACAGACATGGCATCGACACATTGAAAAACACCCGCCATTATGCAGTCACTGACAGGCCAGTTTATCATCCTGGCGACACTGTGCACATCAAGGTCTGGATAACCAACGCCGAATACGGCAGCAACAGCAAGAACGCATACGCCAGCAGGAAAGACCTTGACTTCCAGTTGTTCAGCCCCAAACACGAAAAAAAGAAGCAAGAAAAACTTTCTTCTGATGAATACGGTGCAGTCGAGACCAGCTGGGTCATTCCTGAGGACGCCACACTGGGCGTGTATAATTTCAACTGCGCCAGGGGCTATGGCAGATTCCGCGTGGAGGAATACCGCAAGCCTGAATACGAGGTGCTCATTGACGCGCCCAGCGAACCACTTATGCTAGGCGACAAGACCACACTCAAACTGCGGGCAAAATACTATTTCGGTCTGCCAGTCACGGACGCCAGCGTCTCAATCAGGATTGAAAGACGGCAGAAAAACCTGGAGTGGTGGCCTTGCGGGTACTGGGACTGGCTGTACGGCAACGGCTATTGCTGGCTTCAGGAGGAATACCCATGGTACCCTGGCTGGAAGCACTGGGGAGTATGCAGGCCACGACCATTCTGGTGGCACCGTTGGGACAGGTCCGCGCCAGAACTGGTCAGCAATGTGACTGGCACAATCAAGCAGGACGGCACATACACGATACAACTGGACACGGAAAGCGCAAAACTTCTGTATCCGGACAAGGACCACATCTACACCATAACCGCCGAGGTCAGGGACAAGTCCAGGCGCACCATCGTAGGCAATGCCACTGTCATCGCCGCCACCAAGCCATTCAATGTGTATGTGAACCCACACAGGGGCTTCTACGAGCCAGGCAAGAGAATGCAAATCAGCTTCCACAGCAGGACGCCAGACGGCAAGCCCGTCCAGGGCAGCGCAGTGGCAAAACTGCTCCGCGTGACATACGACAAGAAAGGCAATCCAAAGGAAAAAAAGCTGCGGCAGGACAAGATCACATTCGGTGAGGAGGGCACATCCTCTGTTGACTGGGTGGTAGACAAGGCTGGGCAATATCGCATTTCCTGTGTGCTGACAGACGCGAAAGGCCGCAGCCAGGAAGGAGCCAGCCTGGTGACAGTCCGCGGAAAGACCGCCACGGCTGGCAAGGATTTCCGCTGGAATGACCTGGAACTGGTGCCAGAAAAGACGGAATATGCGCCAGGCGAGACCTTGCGCATCGCAATCAACACGTCCATGAAGGACAGCACGGTCATGCTGTTCCCCCGCGCCAAGAACGGCATCTGCGGCAAGCCCCAGATATTGCATCTTCCCACAGGAAGCACTGTGTATGAAACCACCATCACCGAAGAGGACATGCCCAACATCATCTTTGAGGCGTATTCTGTGTCGAACGGGCAAATACACAATGTGGCAAGGGAAGTGTTCATTCCGCCAGTGCAGCGCACTCTGGATGTCACCGTCAAACCAGAGAACGCCAACACGAAGCCAGGCACAACGGACAAGCTGCAAATCCAGGTAAATGGCAAGGACAGCAAGCCCAGACCAGCCAGTCTGGCGGTGAGTGTGTATGACCGCAGCGTGGATGCCATCGCAGGCGACTGCCTGCCTGGCGACATCCGGGAACGCTTCTGGAAATGGCGCAGGAGACACTCGCCTGCTGTGGGCGCATATAATCTCATGTCTGTGCATTTGCTGCTTCTTAACGAAGAGCAGATGCCATGGCTCAGCATGTTCGAGGAGATAGCGTACGGACTAAATGCGGAAAGTAACGGCGACATGGCAATGGGTGCAGGTCCATCAAACGATGTCTTATGGAAAACTTCTAGTGTCAGAAGGATGGAAAAATTGGGAATGGACGCGGCACCAATGATGATGGCAAACAAGGCAATGGGAGCCCCAGCCTCGGAAATGGCTATGGATGTGGCATTTGCACCACAGCCGATGGGGGCAGAAGAGGCAGGCAATTCCGATATACGCAGCGACTTTGCGGACACCGCCTTCTGGCAGGGAAATGTGCCCGTCGGCAAAGATGGCAAAGCGCAATGTGAAGTAAAGTTGCCTGACAACCTTACGTCATGGAAGATATGCGTATGGGCAATCTCCGAAAACAGCGCGGTGGGTTCCGCCATTTCTGAAATCATCACATCAAAGGACCTTATGGTGCGCCTGGAGACGCCGCGCTTCCTGGTGGAGAAGGACACCGTCACCATAAGCGCACTGGTAAACAGTAAACTGCCAGGCAAAACCGAGGTTGAACTCCTGCTGGAACTGCTTGGAGACGAGGCGCAGCTGCTTCAGGATGCAAAGCAGACCCTCTCTGTAATGGGCGGCAAGGACGCACGCTGCGACTGGCGCGTTGCAGCAACAAAGCCAGGCAACATCACATTCCGCGTCAAGGCGCAATGCCGCAACGGCCAGGGAGAAATTGAAAGCGATGGCATGGAGAGTTCCATCCCAATATTGCAGCATGGCACTCAGAAGCTCATAAGCCGCCCTGGCGTAATCGCATCAAACGCCTCAAAGTGGACAACTACTTTTGACATACCAGAGCAGATTGGCGAAGGCAAGGCACTGCTCACAGTGAACTGGTCGCCATCATTGGCTCTGGCAATGGCGGAGGTTCTGCCCTACCTCATCAGTTTTGAATATGAATGCACTGAGCAGACACTCAACCGCTTCCTGCCTGCACTGGCGGTGCGCACCACCTTGAACAAGCTGGGCATGAGCCTGTCCGACATAGCCAGCCATTCGGCCAACCTCAATCCGCAGTTGTTAAGTTCTGCTGAAGAGCGCAAGGCATACTATGCCATGCGCTTCGACAACAAGGCTGTGCTGGAGGATGCGGAACTGGACAAGTTGATCCAAAAGAATCTGCGCCATCTGCTGAATATGCAGTGCAGCGATGGCGGCTGGGGCTGGTTCAGCGGAATCGGCGAACATTCCTGGCCACACAACACGCTGCTTGTGGTGGAAGGCCTGCTCAAGACCAAGGAATGCGGCTTCCCCTTTGAGCAACAGCCCCTCAAGCGCGGCATCGAATGGCTCAAGCGCTTCCAGAAAACCCAGATTGAAAACATCAAGGACAAAAAGCACTACAAGCAAATGCCAGATGCATTGGACGCATACGCATTTGCGGTTCTATGCAAGGCAGGTGCTCCCAGCAAGGAAATGGCTGAACTCCTTTGGCAGGCCAAGAACGAGCTGCCCCTTATGGGCAAGATACATTTTGCGGAAGGACTGCTTATTATGAAGGACAGCAGACTTGCCCTCCTTATGGAGAATATTAGCCAATTTGCAAAGCATGATGATGAAAACCAGACCTCATACCTGGACTTCGGCAATTCCTTCTACTGGCTGTGGTACAATGATGAAAACGAGGCCATGGCAAGGTGGCTGTCACTGCTGGTCAGGCAAGGCCAAGACAAAAACACGCCGACGCGCCTGGTCAAGTACCTGCTCAACAACAGGCGATATGCAGGGCACTGGAAATCCACCAGAGACACAGCCGTCTGCGTGGAGGCATTCGCAGAATATCTCCTCGCCACAAGAGAGGGCAAGAGCAATCTGGAAATGCAGGTTCTGCTGGACGGCAAGGAAATTGCCGCCACCACAATCACGGCGAACAATCCATTCGCGGGGCCACTGTCGATTGCGATCCCTATGCTGCCTGGAAAACACACATTGGAAGTGCGCAAGGACGGAAACGCGCCTCTCTACATAAACGCATACGCGGACTTCTTCTCGATGGAGGACTTCATCAAGGCGGAGGGTCTTGAAGTCAAGGTCAAGCGCAATGTGTACAAGGTAAAGCAGATCGAGGCTGATGCGGCTGGAAGCAACTACCATGGAGGTACACGCAACAAGAAGGTGCTGAAAGACGAAAAGACACTGCTGTCAGACAAGGATGCAGTGCATAGCGGCGATCTGCTGGAGGTGGAACTGGTGCTTGAGAGCAAGAACGACTACGAATACATAATACTGGAGGATTTCCGTCCAGCTGGAACCGAACCCATCCAGCAACAAAGCGGATACCTGCCAGGTCTAGACGGCGCATACGCGGAATTCCGCGCCAGCAAAGTGGCTCTCTTCATACGTAGCCTGCCACGTGGAAATCGCATCTTGACATACCGCGTCCAAGCGGAAAATCCAGGCAAGTTCAGCGGTCTGCCAGCAAAGGCCTCCGCCATGTACGCGCCAGAACTGAAAGGCAACTCCGACGAGTGCAAATTCGAGGTAAAAGACACGCCTTGACAACGCAGAGATGCTTTTTTAACGCAGAGGCGCAGAGGCGCAGAGTTTTTTTATTTATAGAGCGTATAATTCTGCAAGTTGCCGTAGTAGCGACGGCGTCCACGCCGTCGCACCAAGGGCATGCCAATCGCAAGGAGCGTGTAACGATAGCGGTGTGCAACCAACTTGAAAGGCACGCCTTTTGAGAGAAGCGTGCCGTTGGC
>JAFZZD010000822.1 GCA_017615955.1 Victivallales bacterium | reverse complement strand
GGCCACAGTCCACAGGCCACAGGCCACTAATTACAGGCCACAACAACCGGCGGCGTGCTTATGCCCGAAGGGGCGGCATAGCGTTCCAGCCTGTTGGCCATGGTGTTCCAGAGGCGTATTTTCAGGTTGTGTTTGCCAGTTGGCAGTTTGAAGCGGTATGGTGCCAGTGCGCGGCGTTCCATTGGCGTGTCATCCACCAGCAGTTCCGCCGTATTTTTGAAGCCTGGGAGTTCCAGGCAGCTGTTTTCTGATATGGCCATTTCGCCAAGGGAAACGAGTGCTTCGCCTGAATAGAATACCTGTCCCTGCCTTTCCCAGCCGCAATCCAGTGAGAGCCGCTTGCGCCTTGGCTTGAGCGTGTAGCGGACAGCTTCTGGTTCATAGATTTCCAGAAGATATTCGGTGTGTGCCTTCCTGAAATAGTCGTTTTGTGTTACCAGAGTTACGTCGAAGTCGCCTTGAAGCAGGGCAGGCGTGGTGAATTCCGCCGCATTCTCCAGTAAAATGCAGTTGTTTTTCGCCGTCTTGAGTGCATATCCCAGATATTTGTCCCCGAATATGTCAAGCATGAAAGCAGGATTGCATTGTTTCTTGTTGAAGGAGACTTTGCCTTTATGCCCTGCGGGCAGAAGCAGAGAGATTTCCATGCCTGCTGGGGCGGCGAAGTCAATCTGCCTGTCAAAGGGAATGATGTTCTTGTCTTTCCAGACTACATCGTACTTGCCATTGAACGTATGGGTGACTTTGCGCTTTGCGGCCTTTCTGTATGCTTCAAAAGGCCCGCCTATGATGGCGATTTCGCCAGGTTCCAGCTCGATTTCGCAAGTCTTGCCGTTGTAAAGCAAGGTGCCTGACAATGCCTTTGGCTGCCAGATATTGGCGGCAATGAGATATTCCTCGCCATTAAGGGAACGCCTCATGTATGCCAGTTCGCCGCCAGAAAAGGACACGCATGGCTTTGTCAGCCTGGGAAGTGGCTTCTTCAAGGTGTCAACCACATTGGAAATTGGGCCGTCATAGCCTTCTGGCACGATGATGTAGCCTTCCGCCCTGCGGTTCAGTTTATCGCAGAATTCGAAGAATGGCTGGCTGTCCGCATTGTTCCAAACCTTCCGCGTCGGGTCGATTACCGCATATTTCGCCACGTATTCGCCAGCGGAAGCGGCCTGGCACCAGCGGGCAAGCGTGTCGTTGAACTGGCGAAGCCCGAATTGCATAGTGGTATGGGTGTATTCTGGAGGCGCGAAAAATTTGATTTTGCCATTGAAGCAGTGGTGAACGGCATGGGGCACGATGAAGTTGACGCCCTGGATGATCTGCCATGCGGCAATGCGCTGCAAATCATTGTATGTGGCGCCCCAGTTGGTGGCGGCGAACATCTCGCACAGGCAGCGTTGCTTGCCACCCAGAACAGCCGCGCTGCTGGCGTATTTTGCGCGTATGTCCAGGCTTGTGTCGTTCATACGCGGTGGCGTGAGGCATTCCGTGTCGCCGCCCAAGGTGACTTTGGGCGTGTACATGCGGTTGTCATAGTGGGTTCCCCCGTCAAGTATGAGGATTTCGTGGTCCGTGCCAGGATAGTCTGAATGGCTCAGCAGCATCAAAGGCTCGCCTTCAGTAAACGCGGAGCTGCGGCGGCATCTTCCGTAATTGAGAGGACCCGTATCCGAGCTGTGGAAGGAATACAGCACATTGTGCGCCTGGCACCAGGTGTGGTTTGCTGCAAACCAGGACTGGTACAGCTCACCGCTGAGCTGCCAGTAGTCTTCCTTGACATTGGACGGCTCATCCGCGAAGAGTTCCTTCAGCCGTGTCTCGATGCGGTAGCCATGCCTTGATGCGAACAGGGAACTGAAGTTGCTGCTCCATGGATAGTATTGGTCCTGGCATTCCCTGGCGTTCTGGGCGTTGAAGCGCCTGTTGTCCGCATCCGAGAAGAAGCCAGTAATTCCGTTGCCGAAATACTTTGCAAAGCGCCTGTAGTATTCCTCATACACGAAGCGGTGGAAATATTCATGGCTTTTGGGTTCCTCGAATGCAGGAAAGCCCCATGGTACTTCCAGCACTTCCAGGCGTCCTTCCTTGTTTGGCTTGAGGCGCAGTTGCCTCAATGTGGGGTCTGCCGCCTCTATGCGGCCAGCAGCGTCGCCAGGCGGGTAGTTGAAGCCATCGTTGATCCATAGTTGCAGATTGAGTTTCATGCAGGCAAGGATGAAGCGCTTGGTTAAATCAAACCACTGCTCCGAAAGGTAGCCTTGCGCATCGAAGCCCAGAGGCGGCTTGTTGAAAAGCACAATTCCGCCATAGCCCAATGCCTTGACGCGCTGCATTGCCTCCAGTATTGCAAGGGACGTGTATGCTTCAGGAGCCGTGGTGTCCAGAAAATAGAATGGAACAGGTCTGAACTTGTCCAGTTCGGGAGTGGATGAGTTGTTTTTGTGCATGTTTATGTGCGTGTTCAGTGTGGGATTATATTCTCGCCGCCGCCCATTGTGTGTCCTGGCGTATGTCCTCTGTAATTTCGTGTTTGAAAAGCAGGAATCTTATGCTGGCTGTTTGCGGGAATGCGGCAATATGCGTGAGCAGGCTCTCCTTGTTGTCGGCCAGTTTTTCGTATTCGGATGGCTCTGGCTCAACGATGAGCACGGGGATCTGGCTTGGCTTGTCGCCAACGCCTACCAGCAGGCTTCTCCTGACGCCAGGGAAGGCATTGGCAATTTCCTCGCAGCAGGTGGAATACAGTGTTTCGCCTGAGGCTGTTTCAACAGTGCTGGCCTTGCGCCCGCAGTACCAGATTGTGCCGTCTTCGTCCATAAGCCCCAGGTCGCCAGTGGCCGTGTCTGTGAAAATCTCGCCTATTCCTTTTTTTGCATCGATAATCTTTAGTTTTGCGTTTGCGGTGCCTGTTGCTATGGGAAGTCCCTTGCCCATGTTCTCCTTCTGGCGGCATAATGCCAGCATGTCCTGTCCATTTATGGCGGATGCAAAACCAGATTCGGCAAGTGAATAAGCTTGTATGGTGGCGGCCTCGCCGTCAAGTGCGTATGATGCCAATGCTGCGCTGGTCGTCGATATGGCTGGCGCCCCTAGGATCACTGCATTTTTCAAGCCTAGAAGCCTGCGGTTCTGCTGCTTGCAGAAGTACACTATTTTATACCATAGATTGGTATATGCGAAGGCATATTCCGGCTGTGTTGAAATTGTGTCGTCCATGATGCCCTGAATATCCTCGTCCTCGGCAATGACGGTTCTGCCCAGGCACAGTTCCATCAATGTGCATGGCAGGATGCAGGACAGGTCGGCATTCGTGCTTTGTTTGGGGAACAGTTCCTGCATCGCTTGGAGGCGCTGCTCCATCATTTTGCTTGTAAGTGCCACGCCTCTTGGCTCTCCAGTGCTTCCTGCTGTGAAAAGTATGGCCTCTGTCTCGTTTTCACCAAAATCGTAAATCGGGTATTCTTCCTGCTTGCATTTCAGCTTTCCTACCGGAATGCCTCCGAACAGCTGGAAACTACCTATCATTATGTTTACATTTACAGTGCCGAAGGCGCGTCCGAAGAAAACCTTTGAAAAGAATGTGGAGGGTGTGCCGATGAAGGCGGTGGGGGCGCTTTGCATGACGCAGGTCAATGCATACGACCAGCCGCGCCATTGGGGGAGAATAATGGGCACTGCGCCCAGTTTCATGGCCCCAAAGTACAGTGAATACAAATCCAGGGAGGGTTTTGCAATGAAAATGGCCTTCATGCCAGGGCGCAGTCCCGCGTTGGAAAGTCCCCAGGCAAGCTGGTTGCTTCGCTGTTCAAGTTCCGCAAAAGTCAAGGAGGCGAAGTCGTTTTCCCCCTTGCGTATGAGAATGGCTTGCTTTTCTGGCTGTGCTGCAGCCTGTTCCCTTATGTGCCCTGCTATGTTGCCCATGTCCGTTCAGTAGTTTTGCAAAGTGCGTTTCAATGCAGTGACAAGTTGTTGTATTTCGGCTGTGGTGTTTGTATGCGACAGGCTTACTCGTATGGCGCTTCTTGCCATTTCCTCGCTGCCTGCCGCATGAATCATATTTGCACTTGGCCTGCCTGTCTCTGCCGTGCAGGCTGTCCCTGACGAGAGCAGAATACCTTCTTTTTCTGCAAGGATGCGTACAATCACAGCACCTTCGTATCCTGGCAAGGCGAACATCGCTATGCCAGGGTAGGCATTATCCGGTGAGATGCGCACATAGCGCAGCCCGCTTTCATTCAGCATGGACCATAGTTGCTGGTTCAATGCCGTGATCTTGCGGTAGTTCTCCGCCTGGTGAGCGGCCCTGTCGCAGGCGACCTCCGCGAACAATGATATTCCTATGGCATCCAGCGTGCCTGGACGCAGGCCATTCTGCTGACCGCCACCGAACATAAGCGGCTTTATCGCAATGCCCTTCTTGACCACCAGCGCACCTATGGAGGCTGGCCCGCCGATTTTTCTTGAGGATAGCGCCAGCATGTCAATTGAGGCGCTGCGCCATGGAATGTCAATCTTGCAGAATGACTGTGCCCCGTCCACAAGAAGCAGGTCATTGCCAATCTCTTTTCTCAATGCCACCAAGTCGCGGACACGCCCTGTTTCGCTTTCGACATGGCTGCTTGCAAATGAGTTTCTGGTCTGGTTTTCGGGTTTGGGCAGCAATGCAGCCGGCTCGGCCAGGGCAGGGTGGCTGCCTTCATTCAAGGTAAGCTTTCCCAATGAGTTAAGCGCCAGGTTCAGTGCCTCTGTCACCCCAGATGTCCAGATTATGAACGCATTGTCCGCACCCAGTATGCGCAGTATTCGCTCTTCCGCCAACAATATCCTGCGTCTTGATATTTCGGCGTATTTTGTGCCCCCATGTGGATTGTATGGGATTTCGCCGCAAAGCCGTGCAAACCATTCCGCCAGCCTGGGATGGGGCAATGCCGAGGCTGCCTCGTCAAAAAAAACAGGAGGAGCGCCTGCCTTTACAGGCGCTCCTCCTGGCAATGTACTTGACTGTGAGGTCACGTTAGCGCATTATTTGATTTCTTCTGGAATTGCGTTCTTCTTCTCTGCTGCCTTTGCTGCCTTGCTCTTGTTGATTTCCTCTTGGAGTTTTGCGATTTCCTCTGGATTGCTCTTCAGGTAAAGCATGCCGCTCTTCTGGTCATAAGTGTACTGGCGCTTTGGATGGATCTGGTAGATTACGAAAAGTGCGTTTTCAATGATTGCATGTGCCCGCTTGTAGTTGTCCTGCTGTGCCTTCAGTGCCTCTGCCTTCTTCTTGTCTTTTTCGTTTTTGATTGCTTCTTCAAGTTGTGCGATTCTTGCCGCGATTGCGCTCTTTCTGTTGACTGCTCTTGCGAATGTGTCGTTTACTGTTCCAACTTTGAGGTAGATTGTGGATTTTACCTTGTCGTATTCATATTCCCTGCGGTTGCCGATGCCGAAAACCACATCCATGTACAGGTTCAAAACTGCCAGCTGCTGGCGGGCGTTCGCCAGATTGCTTTCCAGCACCTTCTTGTCGCTTTCGGAAACCTTGTTCAACTTTGCCGCTTCAGTGACAATGTAGTTTGCCAGCATTTGGCGCTTGCTCAATGCCTTGGCGAAAGCCTGTTCCATAGAACCCAGGGATATCAGCTTTGTCTCTTCTTTCTTTGGCTCTGCCTTGTCTGCACCGAAAACAGCCGCCACTGAAACCAGAATTACCAATGCAAATGATTTAATCGACATTGAAGTCTCCTTTTTGTAAAGTTGAATATAAACAAAAGAAAATTTTGCGAAAATTTAAATGCAATCACTGATT
>JAFZZD010000080.1 GCA_017615955.1 Victivallales bacterium | reverse complement strand
AAGGATATGAGTAAATTATTGGAGAGCAAGCCGCAAACTATCGGAGCCGCTGGCTTCAGCCAGCGGAAAAGGCTTGCAATGCCAATAGTTTTGCAATTACCGCTGGAGATTGAATTATGATGATTGAAAAAGCGCAATGGCTTTCAGTGCCAGAGGAAGTCAACAGCTTCTGGATTTTCAGCAAGGTCTTTGTTTGTGACGAGGCGCAGAGCGCCACGCTGGAAATCGCTGGCGACAAGGATGTGGCTGTCTTCATCAATGGCGTGCATCTCCCCTTTTCGCAACTGGCGGATATTCCTGGCGAGAAAAGCGTGACGACATGGGATGTCCAATTGAAGCAGGGAATGAATGTCATAAATGTGGAACTTTTCAATCTCAACGCGCATTTTTCAGTTTACGACAATGACTGTGTTCATGGTTTTGCTGCGGTGGTTTATGCTGGCACAAGGCTGCTTTGCGCTACGGATAGCACCTGGCGTTTCCGCCGCGACGAGGCGTACTTGCCGGTGAATGACAATGTTTCGCCCCAGGTGGGCAAGTGCTTCTGCTACGATGCCAGGCGTGCCTTCATTTGGCAAGGCGTTGATGCTGGCGGGGAAAATGCGGTTGCCAAGGACTACCATCCCAAGTATTTTGCCCGTGAAGTGCCGCCATTGCTGCCTAGGGACTTGCCCAGTGTGCGCCTGGTGCAGTTCGGCTATGTGAAGCGCACCTCGCAGCAAGGCACATTCGCCGAGATATGCCAGGCCGACTTTCTCCGCCCACAGTTTCAGCAGAACAGCTTCTTCGACATGTCTGGCATTGAGGTGGATTACCTGGCACCGGGTCATCATCGCACTATGCTGCCACGCGATCAATGGACCATACTCCCGCGCCCTGAAAATACCGACGGCGTGTATGTAATCATTGATTTGGGTAGGGAGACCGTTGGCTTCCTGAAACTGGCAATTGCCGCGCCTGCAGGCACCATAGTTGACATCGCCCACGGCGAGCATCTGGACGATGGCCGCGTCCGCTGCTATGTGGGAAAACGCAGCTTTGCGGACCGCTATGTCTGCAATGGCAACGGCATGGAGCAGTTCTGCCACCGCTTCCGCCGCATAGGTGCGCGTTATCTTGAACTGCACATCACCAACTACACTGGTGTGATAAAATTGGGCTACACGCAGATCCAGGAGCAGAATCTGCCATTGGACAGGGAGGCGGACTTTGAGTGCGAGGACCGCCTGCTGCTGTTGAGCCGAGCCATTGGCATACACACATTGAAGTGCTGCATGCATGAGCACTACGAGGATTGTCCCTGGCGCGAGCAGGCATTGTATGCCTACGATTCACGCAACCAGGCATTGTTTGGCTATTACACCTGGGGCAACTACAAGTTTGCCAGGGCCTGCCTGACTTTGCTGGGCAAGGAGCCTATGGAGAATGGACAGCTTGCAATCACATCTCCGCGTCATCCCGAACTTGCCATTGAGGTGTTTACGCTGGTCTGGATCATTGAACTTTACGAATACTACCTGTACAGCGGGGACTTCTCACTGGTGGCGGAGAACAAGCAGGGCATTTCCCGCATAGTTGACGCCGTTCTTGCCCGCCATGATGAGGCGACTGGACTTTACAGCCAGTTCAATGACGCGAAGATATGGCGCTTTTTCGAGTGGATTCCTGGCATGACAGGCCACGATTGTGGTGTGAGGGGAAATCTGTGGGCTTCAGAAAAGGAGCGCTTCAATGCGTGCTTCAATGGTTATTTCTTGGAAGTGCTGTCCTGCGTGAACAAGATGTTCGACAACATGTACGCAAATGAGGCCACTTCTCTTGCGGTGGCGATACGCAGGTATTTCCGCATGGAGAATGGCTATTTCAGGACAGGCGACCATACGGAACTATTGCATCAGCATACACAGGCGCTGATGCTGGACATTGGCGTTGTTTCTCCAGATGAAGTTGTCTCCTGTCCCCAGTTCTTCAATGCATACGATGACCAGAAGCTTTTACCTGTCACATTCAGTGCCATGCCATACTTTCTGCGGGCGTGGATGAAAGTGTCGCCAGAGTCCCGCCTTGCTATGGACAAGTGCATACGCAACAACTACAATGCGATGGTGTTGAAGGGAGCCACCACCTTCTGGGAGACCGACGATGGCGGCGATGCCTTCGACTATGCGGGCAGCCTTTGTCATGCATGGAGTAGCCTGCCAGTCTATTATTGCCATCGCTACATATTGGGTGTCATGCCTCTGGAGCCAGGCTTCAGGCGTTTCCAAGTCAAGCCTTACCCAGGCTCGCTAACACACGCATTGGGCACTATTCCCACTCCTTACGGCGAAATCCACATAAGCTGGCGGTTGCTTGACGGCAAGATCCATCTCAATGTAGAGTGTCCGCCTGAAACCGAAGCCGTAATCGACAGCTACCCAGAGTTCCCCGTTACGATTTAGACGTTTTTGGGACCAGCTGACTTGCCAATGCGGATTTCCACGTTATCTTATGGCACAATTTTTCAAGATGGGGCTATAGCTCAGTTGGTAGAGCATTACGTTCGCAACGTAGGGGTCAGGGGTTCGAATCCCCTTAGCTCCACCACCCATTTTCAAAAATCCACGGCGACCTCTTCGCCGTGGATTTTTT
>JAFZZD010000821.1 GCA_017615955.1 Victivallales bacterium | reverse complement strand
GTCGCGGCGCAAGCCCCAGTCGCGGTGGAAGCCCCAGTTGCGGCGGAAGCCCCAGTCGTAGCGGAAGCCCCAGTCGTAGCGGAAGCCCCAGGCAGAGTGGAAGCCCCAATGGCGGCGGAAGCCCCAGTTGTGGCGGAAAACCCAGTGAAAGCGGAAGCCCCAGTTACAGCGGAAGTCCCAGTGACAGCGGAAGCCCCAGTGGCGGCGGAAACTCCAGTGGCGGCGGAAGCCCCAGTGGCGGCGGAAGCCCCAGTTACAGCGGAAAACCCAGTGGTGGCGGAAAACCCAGTGGCGGCGGGAAAAACAATCGTAGCAGATGTTCGTCTGGCGGTGACTTCAGAAGAGGTTTCAGTGTCATCAGAAGTTCCCCAAAACGTGGATATTCGTACTGTGAGTGTAGTTTCTGAAACACCTGTTGCGAATGTAGTGACAGAAACGCCAAATGCAACAGTGTCACAAGTTGGTTTAGCAGCGCCTGAAACGCAAGACATTTCAGCAATTCCAGAGGCCAAGGCTACATTTGCTGCGGTGCCAACGGCTACGATGCCTGAAGCTATGGTTGCTCCTTCAACGCCAGTATTGACATTTGCGCCTGAAACGCCAGTCATTACTGACGTGCAAGATGCTGTTGCGGCACCAGTTGTGACAGTTGCTTCTGATGCTCCGGTCGTGACGGTTGCCCCTGAAGCGCCTGTTGTGGAAATTGCCACTGAAAGGCCAGTGGCACCAGTTGTGAATGCCGTTTCTGAAACGCCTGTTGCGAGTGTTGTTCCTGAAAAGCCTGAGACGCCGGTAGCCAAGGCGGCTTCTGTTGCGCCAGGCATTGCTGAAACACCAGAAAATGCGGTTGTCACCGAAAAAGTCATAGCTTCAGTGGCAAGCGTCGTGGTGGATGATGACGATGACATTGACGAGGAGAGTGCAGTGGTTCAGCCCCAGGCGGCAATTCCACAGCAGATACAGCTCAATGCAGTGCCCGCAGCGGCGCCGCAGGTTGTTGCGCCGCTCTCCAGCGATGTGAATGTGGCCGCCACTGCCAGGACGCAGAATCTTGTTGAGATGGTGGACAAGGTATGTGCCACCATACATGCCTCGTTCTCCGAGATTCGCGGGCAGGGCGAGGTCAGGATACAGTTGAAGCCAGACATGCTGGATGGCACGGTGGTGCATTTGGTCGCCAGCGGCAAGACGATGACAGTCACATTCCAGCCAGCCACTTCAGAGGCGCAGCGTGTGCTTGAGAGCAACATAACTCAATTCGAGCAGCATTTGGCTGGCACCATACACAATTACCAGATAGCTGTTACCGTCAGGAAGGGAAAGGTGAATGAACGCGTTTGAACTGTTGCAGAAATGGCCGTCCTGGGAGAAGGCGGGCGCTGGAACCATATTTGATTCGCCGGCCTGGGCAATGCCTGTGCGCTGGAAGGATACTCCATGCGTGCTGCGTCGTTCAGGCGTCACGTTCCGTGATGTGCTGGGAATAGCCGTGCGTCTTGACGACGCGGAGAATTTCCTGGGCATTTGCAACAGGGAGGCTTTCCCTGACTTGCATACCCTATGGGATGTGAAGAACAATCTGCCTGACGCACTGAAACTGGCTTTGGTTGAGAAGGAGTGCGGCCCCCTGTTCCAGATATTGGAGAACGCATTGAGGCGCCAGTTGAATGTCCTGGGCGTGGCGCCTGCGGAAAACAGGGAGGGCACCACTGGTTTTGAAATCATCGGCCAGAATGGCAAGCCTCTTGTCTCGTTTGTGCTGAAAGTGGACACGGACATGGATCGTGCACTCGGCGTGTTGAAGTACATTGACTTGAATCACGATTCCATTCTTTCAATGGAGCGGGCGGCCAGGGCGGTCTATGCCTCGTTCACATTGGAGGAGGATGAAATAGAGGGGCTCGCCGCCGGCGATTATCTTATGTTGCCGGAAATCGGCTCCTCCCAGCCAACTTGGCAGGTGGAGGACCAGAAAAGCGAGATGCTCCAGGTCTGCGCACCGGAGACCATGCAGATCACTTTCGGCCAGTTCGCCTCGGAGACATTGCCTGAAATACCGCAGCCAAATGAGCTGGTCTTGATGAGAAGAGGCAAAATACTGGCCAGGGGGCGTCTTGCCACCCTTGTGCAGCAGCCAGCTTTTGCATTGGAGGAGATACTCTGAAATGTTCCAGACAGATCCATTTGCCCTTATTGTACTGCTGGTCGGCCTTTCGCTGGTTCCATTTCTGGCAATGATTGCCACCAGCTATCTCAAGCTGGTGGTTGTCATGTCCCTGATCAGGAACGCGCTGGGTATTCAGTCAATTCCTCCGAATATGGTGATAAATGCGCTAGCCCTGATAATCACATTCTACATAATGGCGCCAGTCTGCAATAGAAGCTGGGAAATTGTCAAGACGGAGAGGGCAGCCATGGCCGAGCGGCAAAAGAACCATACAGCCCCAACCCAAGACCAGCCTTTCTATGAAACGGACATCATCGCCAAGGCCGCCATACCATTCAAGGAATGGCTTCTCAGGCAGACAGGCGAGAAGGAAAGGGCATTCTTCGTCAGCACGGCGGAGCGCCTCTGGGCGCAGGATGGGCAGGAGGAAGCAAAGGTGGACGGGGAGAGCCTCTACATCCTGATCCCCAGCTTTTGTGTCAGCGAACTTACCAAGGCCTTCCAGATTGGATTCCTGGTGTATTTGCCATTTATTGCAATTGATGTCATTGTAAGCAATATTCTGCTAGCAATGGGTATGATGATGGTGTCACCGGTCACAATATCCCTGCCATTCAAACTGCTCTTGTTTGTCATGGTGGATGGTTGGACGCAGCTGATACAAGGTTTGGTTAGAAGCTACATTTAATTTTAGAGGTAATTTCAAAACTATTGCGCAGCTGCAAACTATCGGAGCCGCTGGCTTTAGCCAGCGGTAAATGCTTGCAAGGCCAATGGTTTTGTGGATAAACAATAGGGAGACGCATTTATGAATCAGGCTCAGTTGTTGGATTACGCCCAGACCTGTCTGATACTGATATTGAAGTTGTCTTTGATACCGATCATAGTTGCGACAGTGGTTGGTATCATCGTTTCATTGCTTCAGGCCCTCACGCAGATCCAGGAGCAGACTTTGGGCTTTGCGGTCAAGTTGATTACCATATCCATTACGTTGATGGTGGCTAGTTCCTGGATGGGAAGCCAGCTTCTTCTCTACACCCAGGACATATTCAAGCACTTTCCATTGCTGGGGCGATGATGACATACATTGAATTTCATCGTCTGATTTTGGCGGCAATATTGTCCATGGCGAGGATAGGCGCGGCTTTCGCTATATGCCCCGCCCTTACTGAATCCATGATTCCAGGCGTGGCCCGTCGTGCCGCCGTTCTGGGCTTTTCAATTTTCATGATCCCTAGTGTTTTGGGCAGCATGCCTCCTGGCGAACCCAGTACCCTGATGTTTGCGCTGCTTGCTGTCAAGGAGGGGATGATTGGCTTCATCATGGGCTTCTTCGCCGCGATCCCGTTCTGGATTGCGGAGAATGTGGGCAATTTCATTGACAACCAGCGCGGAGCCACCATGGGCGAGGTGTTTTCGCCTTTAAGTGGCGCACAGGTCTCCACCACCGGCATTTTCTTCACCCAGATTGTATCGACATTGTTTTTTGTGGCTGGCATCATACTCGTGTTTCTCACTGCCTTGTACAAAAGCTACAAGATCTGGCCTGTTTTTTCGGAGGGGATCGCATTTGCCAATGACGCGCCTTTGCTTATGCTAACCACCCTTGACGGAATGCTGAAGACCACAATCGTGATTGCCGCGCCGGTGGTCATAGTCATGTTCATGGCCACATTGGGCCTGGGCCTGGTGAACCGCACTGCACCGCAGCTGAACGTGTTCTTCCTTTCCATGCCTGTGAAGTCCGCCCTCGGAGTGGCTATGCTGATCATATATTTGCCATTCATAATGGACATGCTGATTTACACCAAGGAAAACGCAATATTGGTTCCAGTGCAGAAACTGTTGCTCCCATAGACAACCATGGCAGACGAAGGCGGCGAAAAAACTGAGATGCCGACAGCGAAAAAGCTGCGGGACGCTAGAGAGAAGGGGCAGGTCTGCACCTCCAAGGACATTGTCTCCACCGCGCTGCTGATAGTCATGTTCTGCCTGGTGGCGATAAGCTGTATTCTTCTGGTGGAGGATTTCCATGTGCTGATTTCCTTTGTGGGGCAGCGTCTGGGGGACAAGCCAGTCGCCTCCATACAGGAAGGCTCAAAGATGGTGGTCATATTCATCTGCAAGTACACCGCCCTTTTCGTGCTGGCGGCCGCCGTGGTGGGCATTGCGGCAAACGTCTTCCAGATTGGCTTCCTCTTCACCCTCGAACCCTTGAAGCCTGACCTGAACAAGCTGAATCCCGTGGAGGGTGCCAAGAAGATCTTCTCCATGAAGAATCTTTTTGAGTTTCTCAAGAATGTGGTGAAAGTCACGTTCCTGGGCTATCTCATATACAAGATCATACTTGCCTCAATTCCTGAATTGCTGGTGATGTGCTATGGAACCATCGACGACATATTCCCATGCCTGCGGCTGATGATGAAGCGCCTGGCATACTACACTGCATTCGGTTACATCGTCATTGCGGTGGTGGACCGTCTTTTCCAGGGACGCAACTTTACCAAGGAGATGATGATGACCAAGGACGAAGTCAAGCGCGAATACAAGGAAATGGAGGGCAGCCAGGAAGTCAAGCAGGCACAGCGTGATTTCCGCAATGAAATCCTGAATGGCCCTGCTCCGCAGGTCGCCACCAAGAAGGCGAATGTGGTGGTCACGAACCCCACGCATCTGGCAATCGGCATACGCTACAATGTGGAGGAGGCTTTGCTCCCATATATCGTTGTGGCGGGCGCCGACGATGTGGCAAAGATTATTAGGGAAACCGCACTGGAGGAAGGCATTCCCATAATGGAGAATGTGCCCCTGGCGCATGCATTGTGGGAGAAGGGCAGGGTGGATGACTTGATTCCAAATGACCTCATCGAACCCGTCGCCGAAGTGCTCAAGTGGGTCAAGAAACTGCAGGACGCCAAGAAGGAAGAGGAAGAACTGGATTCAATTACGCTGGATTAGTAGGCAATGACCATTGAGGAATATTACAATAGATTGGCGCCTAAATTGACCAACTGGCTTGTGTCCACGGGCAGCCCATACGCGGAGGCCTGCGACCTGGTGCAGGACACATTTGTTAAAATCTGGTCCATGCGCGATGACTTGCAAGACGATGAATCCGCAGTGTCGGGGCTGGTCTTCACCATAGCCCGCAACCTGCGGCGCAATAAGATTAGGGACAGCAAGCGTGAAGAGCTGGTGGAGGACATCAGCGCGGAGAGCTTGGGGGCCAGAAAGGACCCCACGCCTGCTTCGGACGTGGAGTATCTGCGCAAGCGCCTGAACCAGGCATTCGCGCAATTGCCGCCAATGCTCAGCGAGGCATATACCCTTTTCCAGATCGGTGAGCTTTCAATAAAGGAGATCGCCTACCAGACGGGGGTGTCGGAGAGCCTGGTGAAAGTCAGGATTTTCCGTGCAAAGGAGAGGCTGAAGGAAATATTGTCTGATTTGCATGTAACCTTTTAACCGCTAG
>JAFZZD010000820.1 GCA_017615955.1 Victivallales bacterium | reverse complement strand
GCAATCTGGGCAAATCTGTGGATAATGTAATTTCTGCGCCTCTGCGCCTCTGCGTTAAAGAAGGGCTGGACAGTTACAAATAAACAAGCGAGGTGAAAATATGAAGAATGTAGTTTTTGTATTTATGGCGGCAGTTTTCTGCCTGGTGGCAGCGGAACCTGTGTTGGAAGTCTCCCTGAATCAGGATGATTTCGGCAAGATTGTGCTTGAAGGCACCTTGGCGCAGAAAATGGCGGCTCGCGCAGTAAAGCCCAACAAGATGGCATGGAAGGATGGTAGGCTGGGCGGCAAGGCATTGTACCTCACTGAACCAGACCGGAAGACCACCACTGGTTTCGGCAGCATTTCAATCGCAAAGAACGGTGTCATTGATCTAACAAAGCCATTCACCGTTTGCTGCTGGATCTGCCCAGACAAGAACATTATCCGCACCCAGCAATACACCATAATCGGCGACGTGAACGGCGACCGCGGCCCTGGCTGGAGATTCTTCATCAGCTACGATGCATTGCGTTTCAATTGCGGCGATGGCAAGGCATCAACTGGAATTGCAAGCACACCCGCCAGGCATCCAATTGAAAAAGGCGTTTGGAGCCATGTGGCTGCTACCTGGGATGGCACGACTGCCAGGTTGTACATGAATGGTGCCCTTGCTGCGGAATCCAAGCCAGGCAAGCCTATGGTGATGCTGCCTGGAAGCAAGACCATCTCTATTGGCTCTTACAGGGACGGCAGCGCATACGGCTTCCTGGGAGCTATATCCAATGTCACATTCTTTGATGTTGCCTTGTCGCCAAAGGAAATGGCGCTGCTTGCAAAGGAAATCAAACTTTAAGGCAAAAGGAGATATTGGATATGGATAGGAAGATTTGGAAGAACGTCACGCATTTTGACGGAATTGGCGAGGCCACTCCATTTGAGTTCAAAGGAAAGAAGTACCTTTTGTTCAATCTCTCTGGCATCAACCAGGAGGAGGAAAAGGGAAATGTGGACCGAGCTGTGATCAGGGAACTGGATACGGGCAACACCCTGTGCGAGATACTTCCAAACCACTATTTCATATCCGCATACGTCGCCAACGGCAAGTGCTACTGCTTTGGTTCATACGTGGGGGAGCATCCAGGTCAGTGGCGGGCACACAAGATCAACATGATCTGTTCTGATGACTTGATACACTGGTCTGAACCAAAGTGCATTCTGGACTATCCGCTGGGATGCGTGTACAATACAGGTACCATCTTCGACGGCGAACGCTATATAATGCTGTTCGAGACCGATGACAGGCGCTTCCCAATATTCACTTTCCGCTTCCTGGAATCTAGGGACTTGGTGAACTGGACTTTGATGGACAAGGCAATCTACGGGGACAAGAAGTACGTTGGCGGTCCTGCCATCTACTACATTCCAGAGGACAAGATGATCTACATCACATACGTGAATGAGTTCATCAACGAGGAGACGCGCCAGGTCAACTATGACACCTGCATCGCCCGCACCCGTGACCTGGTGCATTGGGAGGAAGGCAATAGACCGATCCTGTTCCCCGACTATGAGCACAGACCCTCGCCGGAAAAGCATCCAGATGTGTATGAGATTAATGCATCGGACGCCGAATTCATCGAGCAGGACGGGAAGGTCATTGTCTATTACTGCGGCGGCAACCAGATGGGCATAGGCGATGCGGCGAAGGCGGAATACGAAGGTACGCTGGCACAGCTGTTCCAGGAGTATTTCAAGCCATACAAGCGTCAGCCAACAGCCCAGGAATTCCTGGAAATGCGCAAGGAAGACTGATCCACAGATTATCACAGATTTCCGCAGATTATCTTATTGATATTCCCGCTCCTCGCGGGAATGTCAAACTATTGACAATGCCTCTTTTTTTTGTTATAATTACGCAGACAAAACCAAGGAGACATAATATGAAAAAGAGTTTTACCTTGATTGAAATGCTTGTGGTCATTGCGATCATAGCGATTTTGGCGGCTATGCTTCTGCCTGCTTTGAGCAAGGCAAGGAACGTGGCACGCACCATGTCTTGCATTAACAACCTGAAGCAAATGGGCACATACGATGCCTTTTACGTGGACGACTTCAAGGGCTGGATTATGCCGACAAACAGTTGGGTCAGCGGTACATCTGATGGAAGCTGGCTTCATCTTTGCAAAGATCTTAACTACTGGTCAAACAGCTTTACAAACAATGTTGCTGGAATGAAGAACCTGCCATGGCTGGTATGCCCTGCAGAGCAGAAAAAATTTGGAAGCTATTCAAAAAGCCAGTTCCAGTATTCCCATTACATGCGCAGCACTCTATGCGGAAATGCATCGTATATTCTGGCTAATGTCGGTACGGTAATATCAGAGGACAACAAGAAGTACATACCGCAGCGTAAAATGAAGAAGTTAAGGCAGATCACAAAGCCTTCTGCTGCAATGTTCACATCGGACAGTTCATTGCTGAAATCATATTCATCCTCATATTATTACTATACAAACACGGCAGGAAAGCATAATGGCGGCTATTGCTCCAATCCTGATAGCAAGGATCGTTTATACTACTACAATGGCGCATTGAACATGCTGTATGGCGATGGCCACGTAGGAACAATTGTTTATCCAGAACTCGCAATAAAAAGTTTTACTGCTGGCTTTGAAATCACTTCTTGGCGATAATACGATTCTGTTTTCTGATTCCTCCGCGAGATGTTTGTCCACCTATTTTTCTCTTCAACCTATTGACAAAAACCATAAATTTGGGTATAATTCCCGACAATTGATTGAAGGAGACGAAAATGAGAAGATATTTCACTTTGATTGAGTTACTGGTTGTCATTGCGATCATAGCGATTTTGGCGGCTATGCTTCTGCCTGCTTTGAGCAAGGCCCGCGCCAAGGCGAAGAAGACTGGATGCCAGTCCAATCTGAAGCAGCATGGCCTGGCAATGGCACTCTACAGCGATGACAATGAGGACTATATTTTGCCTGTTGAGCAGACCAATACAAGTATGTTCTATAATTGTCTGGACAAATATGGCGTTCACCAATACAGTGACAAGTCGAACGGCACTGCTGTCGGCATGTGGGCATGTCCCGCAGAGGGGACGCCATTTGGAGGTTATAAAAGTGGCTTCTATCAGTATTCCCATTATTGCGGATGTGTCTGGTCAATGGGCAATGCAAGCATTACGTCAGAGAGTAGAAACTGCAGCTACAGGACCTTTGCGTTCCCCATGCCCAGTGAAGTGATTACGATAGGTGACAATGGTCTCAAGGCGGGCCTTAGTCTCTCATATCCCAGAGATTTGTCTTTCAGGCATGACCAGGCAGATACAAGGAGCTATTCCGGAACTTATCTACAGACGCCAGATTCTGGCATGTTACCTGCTTCGGGCTGCCGCGTGAATCTGCTTCATCTTGACGGGCATGTGGAGGCGAAGAGCGCGCTTGAGCGCTTCCCGACAGGCAAGATGGGTACGGGTGCCAGTATTCAGAAGAACGCCAGTGGCGTGTATGTGTGTGGCCCCACCTTCCCCCATGAAGTGATGGCGGAGCAGCCCAAATGACCATATTTACTTGAGGTAATATTCAGAACTATCGCGCCAAGCCGCAAACAGTCGTAGCCGTTGGCTTCAGCCAGCGGAAGAGGCTTGCAATACCAATAGTTTTGCAATTACCTTCTTACTTTATAAGCACGAATGAGGGCACGCCTTTGATGGCGTACTTCGCCAGTAGCTCCTTGTTGGCTGCATCGTCAGCATCCACTTCCAGGCAAATCCATTCGTCCAGCAGTTTTTTCACCCTCTTGTCTTGGAATGTAGTCTCTTCCATTTTGTCGCAGGCTCTGCATACGCGTCCCCTGAATTTGATGAACAGCTTTTTATTTTGTGATTTTGCCTGCGCCATGGCAGCCTCATAGTTGGCTGGCCCGCCCTGAAATGAGCCTGGACGTGCGCTGCGCCAGGCAAGAACGCCGCAGTAGCCGGCAAATGCCAGGATTAGCACAGCGAAGCCCCGCCGCACATTCATCATCCACGCGCCTGGCTTTGGCAGTTTCGCAAGACCAGCCGCCACCAGTGGCCAGGGCAATGCCATTCCAATGCCCAGCATATATGGTATCAGCAGCGCAAACATATTGCCTTCCGAATACAGCGTAGCCGCAAGAAGCAAAGCCCATATCAGCACAGGCGCAACGCAGGCGCCAGACAATATGGCCGAAAACACGCCTGCCACAAACACGCCAGCAAGCCCGCCGATTTTGCCGAAGCCGCGATAACGGGATAGATCCAGTTCGAACAGACCGAACATTGCAAGGCCCAGTATCACGAAAATCACGCACATAATGCCATTGAACCAGGGAGAGGCGCTGATTGAGCCGAAGCGGGCGCCAGTCAATACAGTCACTATGCCCAGGGTGCCGTATGCTGTCGCCATTCCGCAGCCATATAGCAGACCTCTCATAAGGCGCTCGCCCTTGGGCACATTCTGGCCTGCTCCGATCAATGCCAGGTTGATTGGCATCATGGGTAGCACGCATGGTGTCAGATTCAATAGGAAACCCAATGGCAAAAGCAGCAACAGCACAATGGCAAGCCCGAAACGGTTGAATGTGCGTCGCAGGATATTGTCTTCCTGCGCCACATTGCCAGCCGCCCACTGAATGAATGCATCAGCATCCATATAGCCTTCTGCTTTCAGTGCATTGCCGTCTTTGTTTTCGCCCTGCGGCTTGTCGAGGCTTGCCTGCAAGGTGGCCAGGTTGTATTCCCGCGTTTCAGGCAGGTGGCACATATCCGCCTCGCAGCCCTGGTAAGTGACCTTTATTTTCTGCGTTTG
>JAFZZD010000819.1 GCA_017615955.1 Victivallales bacterium | reverse complement strand
AGGGACGGCAGTAGCGACAACATGCCATTGTGCGACGGCGAAGACGCCGTCGCGTCCGTGGCGTGCCCTGCCTGTTGGTGGCGGCATATCTTTTGGTGCGACGGCGAGGTACGCTACGCTAAGGCCGTCGCTACTACGGCAACTGGCGTGGGGACGCCGTCGCTACTACGGCAACTCATTTGATGTAGAACAGCCTGATCTCGTCCTTTGGCACGTCAAATGAAAGAACATCGCCCTTGGCATTGAGCTTGACACCATTGTCACGCAGATCCAGCACCTGCTTTGGCTTGAAGGGCAGCGTCACAGTCGTTGCCGATTTAGCGCCCTTGTAGTTGCCCACCAGCAGCAGTGCCTCATTGCCCATCACCAGCATGGAGTATGTCATATCCTCGTTGCTGCCTTTCACTTCGGTGACTGCGCCGTCCATTACCAGGTCCTCGTATGGCTGGATTTCAGCCAGTGCCTTTGCGTGGTAGTAGAAGTCCATTGGAGTATCGTAGAAATCAGTTTCCTTGTAGTATGTGATGCCATTTGCGCCATTCATCAACGCCTCCAGCACCATCTGCTCAATCTTGTAGGAATCGATTTCCCCGTATGTTCCAGCGGTCAGCCAGGGTATGATCATCTTGTTGCCAAGTTTCTTGTGGTTGTTGAGAATGGAGTTGTGCACATCCTGCGCACGGCCTGCCACGTAGAGGCTGGGCTGTGCCATATCAATTGAAGCGGGATAAATGTCCTCCCAGCGCTCGATGCCATAATACGGCGAGTTGGCATGCCTGTTGTAGGAGCCGATGACGGGCATTGGTATGCCGGCGTCCTCCGCGCCCTTGCGGATGGCCTCCTTCAGGTCCGCCATTATTTCCTTGCCTCGCTCAAACAGGTATTCCTCCTGCGTCTTCCCTGATGCCTTGATTGCCTCCTTGCAGCGGGTGCATTTCTTGGAGGACTGCTTTGCCTGGTGCCAGATCTCAATGTCGTAGAACACATAGTCGGGCTTGCCATTACGTGTGCAGCGGCGCACGCGCTCCAGCTCCTTCTGGTAGAACTCGCCCTTGTATGAGGGGCACAGCCATTTGTGGGTGTCATTGCCAGGGATTATGCAGAACATCTCGTTGCCAGGCTTCTTTCCGCTGACCATCATGTGCAGGCTGGAATCGTTCATGATCACCTTGTAGCCAGCTTTGTGCGCTGCCTCCACATACTCCTTACCTCTCAATACGCTGGGTTCGTTCCACCAGTAGCGCGGGAAGGAACTCACCACATTGAAGCCCAGGCGGCGCCAGTTGTTCAGGAAATCAGGCCATTTGCGCCCCGCTTCCTCGCTCATCCAGGAAAGGCTCACATGCAGGCGCTTGAAGGGCTTTACCTCTGGCGGCTGAACCACCTTCACTGGCACCGTATGCTTGAACTGCGGCCCTTCGGATGTGACCGCATAGATGCTGGCATTGCCAGTAACATCGCCTTTCGCCTCCAGATAGAACACTGGCGTCTTGCCCTTGCTCTGCTTCAGGTCGTATTCGTATTTTACGCCATCGGCGGTTTCCTCGAAGACGAAGTCCTTGTCATTGATGATTGAGACGCCCTTGGGAAATACCATCACCAGCTTGCCAAAGTCCTTTTTCTTCACAGCCTCTGGCCTGAGGTCCCTGACCATCAGCTTCTGGGGCGCTGGCAGACCCGCCATTATTGCCAGTTCTGGCAGGCGCGTGCGTATGATCAAGCCTTCCATGGGTATCTCCTGGGCAGGTGTCTTGTATGCCTCATTGAAGCCCGCGCCCTGCGTTTCCGCCTTGATGATGGCCATTTCATCGCTGAATATGGAGCCGCTCTCCGCCTTGATCTCCAGTATGATGTAGCGCGCCTCCGCATTGACGGCCAGTTCGAAGGGATAGGTCCACGACTTGCTCCATTGCAGGTTCTCTTCAAGGTAGTAGTAGCGCTTCCAGTCACACTGCTCGCTTTCGCAGGGAGCCAGCTTCTGCATGGAGCATGCCTGGTGGTAGGCCTTGCCGTCCTTGGAAACATGCACTGTCATGTACCTGGGGAATTTGAAGTTGCCAGTGGAGCCGCCCAGCAGGCGTATGACCACCTTTTCAACAGGCTCCACATTCTCCAGATCAATCTTGATGAAGGAATGCCCGAGGCCATGATACCAGCCCACTGCCCCCGAATAGAACCACAGCCGATCTTCGCTCTTGCTGGCGAATTTGCCGTCAGTCAAGTCCAATTCGTCCGTGTCGCCCTTTTTTGTCAGATGGTAGTCGGTATTGGGCACCAGCTGGCATTTTTTGCCCAGAGCCAGGTTCGTGCCCTTTGTCCTCTGCGCCCAAAGTTCACGCATTTCCGTTGGTGTCGGTCGTTCCGCAAGGCAAAGCAAAGAGGTCGCGACAAACAGCAAAAACAGTTTCTTCATAGATATGCTCCTTTTTTCCGTTATTTGATATAGAACAACCTGATATCGTTTTTCGGAACATCAAATGAAAGGACCTTGCCTTTCGCCTTGAGCTTGACGCCATCGCGCAGGTCAAGAACCTGCGTTGGCTTGAAAGGCAGCGTGATGCTGGTGGCTGGTGCTGCGCCCTTGTAATTGCCCACCAGCAGCATTGCCTCCTTGCCCTTTTGCAGCAGCGTGTAGGTCATGTTCTTGTTGCTGCCTTCAGTGGTCAGCAGCTTTGCATCCATGATCAGGTCTTCGTATGGCCGTATTTCGGCAAGAGCCTTCGCGTGGTAGTAGAAGTCCAGAGGCGAATCAAGAAAGTCGGCTATCTGGAAATATGTTACGCCCATGGAGCCGTTCATAATCGCCTCCAATACCATCTGCTCGAGCTTGTAGGAATCGAATTCACCGTAGGTGCCAGCTGTGAGCCACGGCAGGATTTCCCTGTTGCCGAGAATGAGATGGTTCTTGCGGATGCAGTCATGCACATCCTGTGCGCGCCCGCACACGTAAAGGCTGGGCTGCGCCATGTCGAAGTACTTGGGATAGAGGTAGTCCCATTTTTCAATGAAATACTTCTGGGTTGCAGGCTGCCTGCCGTAGGAGGCAACCACGGGCATTGGTATGCCAGCAGCCTCGGCGCCTTTCCTGACAGCCTCCTTCACGTCCCGCATGGTCTCTGTTCCCATGTCATAGAGGAAGTCATTCAATGACTTGCCCGACTTCTCCAGCAGGGGGCGGCATCTCTCGCACATTGGCGCCGACTTGTGGGCATTGCCCCAAATCTCAATGTCGTAGAACACGTAGTCTGGTTTGCCCTTCTTCACGCAGTTTGCGATGCGCTCCATCTCCTTCTGGTAGAACTCGCCTCTGTAGGTGGGGCAAAGCCATGTGTTTGGAGTGCCTGGAATCTGGCAGTACATTTCATGCCCCGCCTTCTTGCCCTTCACCATCATGTGGAAGCATGAATCGTTCATTATGGTCTTGTAGCCTGCCTTGTGGGCGTCATCCACGAATTTCTTCACCTTTTCCAGCTTGGGGCCGCCATTGACCCACCAGCGTGGGAATGTGGAGACCACATTGAAGCCCAGGCGGCGCCAGTTGTTGAAAAAGTCAGGCCATCCCATTGCACTGCCTTCGCTCATCCAGGACAGGCTGATGTGCATCCTCTTGAATGGCTCAATCACAGGCGGCTCCAGAACTTTCATTGGAACAGTGGACTTGAATTGGGGCACTCCCTCGGAAATGCCATAGATGCAGGCATTGCCCTTGGCTTCCTTATCTGCCGCAAGATAGAACACAGGACTATTCACGGTCTTGCCAGTCTTGAAATTGTTGTCCAGCTTCAATGTGAAGCGAATGCCGCCATCTGGCAGAGTTGCCTTGGTGTAGTCTTCGTCATTGATGATGGTCACGCCTTTGGGCAGCTCAAGAACCATCTCTGCAGGTGCCGAATTCTTGCCTTTGCTGGGGCGCATGTCGGTGATCTTCATTGCCTGCGGCGCAGGAAGGCCAGCCATCACGGCGATTTCTGGCACGCGTGGGCGTATGATCAGGCCTTCCAGCGGCAGTTCCTTGCCTTCCTCCTTGTAAACGCCGTTGAAGTCCCTGTCCTTGACGTCAGCCTTGATGATTGCCAGTTCATCGGAGAAAATAGACGCCGTGCTGCCCTCAATGTCCAGAATGACATAGCGGGCGTCAGCATTCAAGTCCAATTCAAAGGCATGGACCCTGGTATCTGGCATATTGCGCTGCTCATCAAGATAGTAGTAGCGCTTCCAGTCACATTGCTCGCTTTCAGCGGGAGCCAGCCTCTTCATGGAAAACGTGGTGTAGTAGAATTTGCCGTCCTTGGAGACGTGGGCGGTAAGTGTTGACGGGAACTGGAAATTATTCACCGTGCCGCCCATGATGCGTATCACGGCCTTCTTCAGCGGCTGTTCCTTGCCCAAGTCCAGTTTGATGAAAGAACGCCCGCTGCCCATGTACCAGCCGATGCAGTCCTTGTCCCACCACAGCTTGTCATCGATTCGGTTGGTGAGCTTGCCGTCCGTCAGGTCATAAATGTCCTTGTCGTCAGTTGTCAGATAATAGTCTGGCTTTGGCACCAGTTCACACTTGAGGCCTCTGGCAAGGTTTTCGCCCTTTGTGGCAATTGCCCATTGGTCACGGGCATCCCGCACATACAGGGCACTGAGCGCTTCCTGCTTCAAGTCCACGCTGTTGGCGGTCTTGACCTCAACGGGGAAAGGCAGCCTGTAGTAGCAGCTTCTGCCATGCACGTATGCCTCCACGCCGATGAAGCAGGAGGGATTCTCCTTGCTGGAGAAAGCCAGCGCATTCTGGTCTATGGCGACAGTGCCTTCGAATATGTTGCCCTTGACTTGCTTCAGCTGCACTGACTCATCTTTGGAAAAACGGTACTTTATGAAGGATGGTCCCACGAAGAAGCGGGCCGATATGCTGCCGCCCGCCACCTGCGCCTCGGTCTCCATGCGTATGGTCAGCTTGCTGCCCAGTTTGGCGAACTTTTCCCCATTGGCAAGCTCCACCACGGGCGCATACAGCGGCGCATCCGTGAAGCATATCGACTTAAGGTCAAACCAGGGGCCTGTCTTGCCAGCAGGCTCCTTCTGTGCCGTGACACCAAAGTTGAATGCACCCTTCGCCTCTGGCGGCAGAAGCATGGTGTTGCAGCCCGTGTACAGATTGGACAGCGGCTTGCCGTTGATGCTGCAGACTGGATTGGCAATGGCATACTCATAGCTGCCCATCTGCACCTGCATATAGCGCTTGCCCGCGTTCTTCACCTCTGTGCTGTATGTGCCGCTTGTGCCGTTCTCTGTCTGGACACGCACGCGTAGCGCGGTAGGCATGAACTCAAGAATCGCGTTGTCAGTCGTCCATTTGCGTGTTGTGTCCTCTGCCTTTATGAGCACGTCCGCCGCGAAAAGTGAGAGGCATCCCAGCGTCCCCAGCACAAAACCTAGCTTCTTCATTGTGTCCGTTCTCCAATTGGTTTATTTGAATATAGAGTCTTTTTATTTGATCCACAGATTATCACAGATTATCACAGATGACGCTTTTGATACATTGTAACTGTTCAAAAAACCCTCTTTAACGCAGAGGTGCAGAGAAACTTGAACAGTGATTTTTGCTCTTCTTGCGTTTATCGTATGGTTATGCTGAGGTTCTTAAGAACCGTTGATTTCCATTTTTGCAGCGTAGGCAAAACTAGTT
>JAFZZD010000818.1 GCA_017615955.1 Victivallales bacterium | reverse complement strand
TTATTCTGCTCGACTTTGAAATAAGCCGATTTCCTATCATGATTGAAATCACCTTGAATGGGGTCTCCTCCCCTCTCTATGCTGGGAATGTCAATTTGAATTAAACGCGCCTCTAGATTCTGTGCGGCAAGGGCCGATTCCTTCTCGCCCTGCTTCTGCATGTAGATGTCAGAGCGAACCAGTATATAGTAGTTGCCCTCTGAAACTCCCGCCAGAGATGCCTGGATTGAATTTTGCGAGACCTCGCCCTCTGCAAGGCCGCCGTTGTGTGTGACTTTGCCAAGCAGAATATCACCTGTATCCCATCTGCTGTCGGTGGAGAGGTAGATGCCATCCGTCCAGCTGCCGAACAATTCATAGCCGCCTTCGTTATAGTCCTTCCAGGAGACGCTTATGACCTCGCCAAGGGAAGCCTGTTCCTTTGACAACACCACGTCGGAGACTTTCAAGTCAATCCTTGCTATATGGAAGCTGCTTTCAAATGTGTTTCCTTCGCTTCTGGTGTCAAGCCTGTTGCCATTCAAGTCCGTGATCTGATCACCGATGCATAGCATGTACTGGCCGATGTCCGTCTGCGGAGGAACGGTGAGTTCCACGCAGTTTCCAGACAGAAGACGTTGACCCGTTGGCTGAATCCTGGTTCCGTTTGGCAGTACCAGTTCAACTTGCCCCTGCACGGAACTCAACTTCATGTTCTTGGAGAAATAGACTCTCAATGTTGTGAGCGTTCCGGCAAAATCCTCCGCCGGTTCGACCCTGGTGACGTATGGCAGCGTAATGTCGGTCTTGAGCTGCACCCTGTACGCATCCTCCGCCTCGCCAATCACCTGGTTGCGATTCTGGTCAAGCCACATTCCGCTTGTGCTCTGGATTGCGCTGGACAATTCCAAGTCATAGACGCCTTCGCTCTCCAGCGGCTCGTACTCCAGTGTCAATTGCTTTCCATTGATACTGTAGCCTGTGAACACTATGCTTTCGCCGTTGGAGGCCGTCATGGACACCATGTCCAGGTTGAATGTTTCCGGCGCGATGTTCTTGGAGAATTCCAGTGCAATCGTCCCATTGTTGGTCGAGAAAATGCAATTGTCCTGCAAATTGTTGTTTATCACGAAAAAGTCGTTGGAGTATATGAACTCGATTTCGCCTGTGTCTGTGACATTCAAGTCCACAAAGCCATCGTCCAGCTCCTCGCCGAAAGTGATCTCGTAGCTGCCGACCGGCGTGTTCACAGTCGCCGCCACATTCTCGATTGCAGCGGCATTGACACCTGTCTCCACACGGGCAAGCACATATCGCCCGTTTTGGACTCCCTCCAGCACGTTGATCGTCCACTTTGTGCCAGCACTGCCCAAAGCCCCTGCGCTATTGGCGGTGATGACCGCATCTTCCGTGCTGTTGGCGTTGATATTAAATGTAAGTTCCAGATTATCTCCAGTGACATCGCCGTTGATTTGCGCGCCTCCGTTGATGGTCAGGGTGTTTTCACCGCCGCCCAACGCAATGTTGCCCAGCAGCACCGCCTCGCCATCAATGACAATCTCATCATCGGCTTCGGCGAAATGCAATGTACCCTCCTCAATGCGGCCATCCACAATCGCATATCCCACAGATGAGGCCAGCACTGTGCTTGCATACCACTGATTGTCCAGGCCGTCCTCCAGCATTGCCGTGAAGGTCTCCCAGCCCCCATCCTTGTCACGCCAGCTGACGTAGTCCCCAGCCGCAATTATGCCATTCACCAAAATGTGCTTTGTCTCAACGCCAGAAAGGGCAATGGCATCCTGTCCATTTGGCGCAAATATAGTGCCAGTCACAGTAATTGATGGCGCAGTTGCCACATCGTTGCCTTGCGGATCCCCTTCAAGAACATCCTGGGGTCTTTTGGCTATCTCAAGCTGCCCGTTTACAACAACGGCGCCCGCCAATTCCGTGTCTCCATGCAGTTCCGCCTTGCCTCCCGAAGAAACATTCAGGCCATTCACCAGAGCGCTGCTTGGCGGCTCGGCAGTCTGCTCCTCTGACGCCGCATTTGTTTCCAAATTGTCATAGACATGGAAAAGGCCACCAGCCTCAACTGTGACATCTTCAATCTGCGTGCCGCTGACCTGCAACGAGGCATCACTCTCGACACGAATGTTCTGCGCGGTTTGCGAGACGTAAAGCACCCCGCTTCTTCCAGCCTCCACCAAGCCTCCGCTCAATGCCATTCCACTGTCCCAAATGTTGTCCTGAAGCAATGTTATGTCATTGACGACGGCGGAGCTTCTGGCTATCGTGGAGGAAAGCACAGCGCCCTCATGCAGAGTCAAACTGCCTCCGGCATGGATTGTGTTTGAAGTCGCGCAGGCAATGCCGTCGGAACCGCTGGTTTGGCCATCATGCCCGCTTTCAATGGACAAAACGCCACCGCTGCTCACAATGTTGGACGTGGCCTTGCCATTCCAGGCTATCGCCAAGGTTCCTCCCGACGAGACCACTGTGTTGGAGGCGGTGCCGTTCCAGTCAACGGCAAGTTTTCCCTGGGCAACAGTCACATCGCTGGCAATGCCGCCGTTGCTGGCGTAAAGGCCACCGCCCGCATTGTTGGAAATCAGGACATTGCTCGCAACCGCACCTCTTCCAACGGAGACTGAACAATCCTCGTCTCCGATTATCTGAAGGTTGGTCAGAGAAGCGCTTCCAAAACCAAGCTTTGCCGTGCCCTGCACGGTCAGGCTGTCAACCGAAAGACCCACATTGTACAGGGCGGTTCCCGATGAAGCAATTGCATTGTTGAGACAGAGTCCAGATTCACAGAACTGGTCTTCCTGAAGTACCATTCTGTTAACCTCCGCTCCAGCCAATAACGTCATTGAGGAGAAGCCATCAAATGAGGAACCAGTATAACTTGAAATGTTCAGCGTACCACCTGACGAAATAGTGATATCCCTCATTGTGCTTGGATACAAATATACCGTTGAGATGACGGATGAATCAGAGGAATCATACACTCTTGATGTATCGGGATAAATCACGATTC
>JAFZZD010000817.1 GCA_017615955.1 Victivallales bacterium | reverse complement strand
TCTAGTAGGCACACTAACCCGCAGCTTTCGCTGCGGGCACTAAACAGTCCACAGTCCACAGTCCACAAAAAACTTATTTGAGTTGCTGGCAGAATTTGCGGACTGCCTGCGCGGCGATGTGTGAGGCCTCCGCATCGAATTCGGCGAAGGAGGCGGGGGCTGAGCCGTCCGCCAGGTCGGACACGGCGCGGATCACTGCGAATGGCACGTTTGCGGTCGAGGCCACATGTGCGATGGAGGCCCCTTCCATCTCCGCCACATCCGCGCCGAAGTTGTCATGCAGCACCTGTTTCAGGTTGCCCTTTGACACGAACACATCGCCAGACGCAATGCAGCCTAGGCGCACGTTTCTGTCCTTTGCCACGGATGCCACGGCTGCTTTCAGCGCGGCGAGGATGGCCTTGTCTCCAAGGAAGTATGTGGGCTTCTTTTCTGTGGAAAGCCCGATGATCTGTCCTGGCACATAGCCCAGCGGCGACACGTCGAAATCGTGCTGCACCAGTTTTTCGCCCAGGATTATGTCCCCGATTTTCAGTCCAGGCGCCAGGCCGCCGCCGACACCAGTGTTGATTATTGCCCAGGGGGTGTAGAAGTCAATGAGCATTTGGGTGGTTCTGGCGGAATTGACCTTGCCCACGCCGCATTCAACGATCACCACGTTCTGCCCTTCCAGCTTGCCGATATGGAAGCAGCGGTCAGAATGTTTTTCCTCCTTGGCGTCTTTCAGTGCGTCGATCAGTTCCTGCACCTCGCATTTTTCCGCGCCGATGATTGCAAGCGGGGCATTCTTGCCGGCCTTGCTCTTCAGCAGGGAAAACAGAGTTTCGTTGGCGGGCTGCTGTTCCTGTGCCTGCAAAGTGCTGCATGAAACCATAGGCACCATAAGCAGTAGAAACAGCTCTTTCAGTTTTTTTAGGATATGCGGGCAGCTGCTGCCTGTTAAAGCAAGTCCGTCGTTGGACAGTGTGATTTCATTCAGCATAAATCAGGTTCTCCTCTTTTCGGTAATTCATTGCATTTGCCAAGTTCTTTTCAAATGCCTTCAATTTAGCTTTTACTGCTTTTCTTTCAAGCGAAAGTGGAACTTAATCATGCGTCAAAAAGAGCATCAAGCGCCAAGTTTTTGTGATATGAGAACATCCTTGACTAATAATGCTGATATTCAATTTATGCTGAACTCTATTGATTATTGTTGCTTGTATTTTAGGCACTTGGAGTTATTATTAGCCTGCAATGACAAAGGTCATGCAATTGCATTTGATTTTAAGAGGTTTTTTATGATGACACCTGAACAATTGGCAGAGGAGCTGAAGTCTCTGCATTATACTGAAAAGCTGGTTCTTGCGCAGAAGTTGATAGAATATGCATACGATGAACTGGCGCAGTTGAGCCAGCAGTTGGCGCCTTTGCGGCCGTCTTCGACGATGACACTTGAGGAAAAAGAACCTGTGGAGGAAGAACTTGTGCAGCCCCCTGCGCCTCCAGCAGAAAAAAGCGTACAGGAAAAGGCAACAGTGAAGAGGCCGGAAAAGGGCAGGGCTAAACGATTGGGACCGCAGGACAAGGAGAATGTGAAGATTGGCTCTTTCAATGAATTGGTTCAGGCACTTAAGAACATCAGGTGCGAGAAGGAGACGGAACTGGTCAAGGCTATAATCGACTTGTACAAGTACATGGGTGGCATCACGCCGAATGAGGCGAAGAAAATCATAGCCCGCCTGGTTCAGAAGGGAATAATTGCCATAGACGAGAGGGGGCGTGTCGCCTGGAGTGAGTGAATGCCGGGAAAGAGCTTGCACATAATAGTCGCTCTGTACAAGTACGTGTTCTGGGGCGGTTTGCAGAAGGACACGCTGCGCATGGCGGAGGAGGCGGTGAGGCGCGGGCACAAGGTGACTGTGTTCACCACCGAATGGGAGAACCCGCCTGACTTCATTGCTGTGGAGAAGTGCCGTGTCTCCGGCTGGAGCAATGTGTCACGTATGAAGTGCTTCAACAATGCCTGGAAGGAGCGTCTGGGGCAGGGAGGATATGACGTGTCCGTGGCGATGGATCGCGTTGAAGGCGCGGACTTCTATTTTGCGGCGGATTCCTGCCTTAGGACCTACTACCACAAGAAGTATCCAAGGTGGTATCTTGCAATCAGTCCCAGGCATCGTTTCATCCTGGACATGGAGGAGAAGGTATGCGGCGCGGCATCAAGAACCCGCGTTTGGTACATATCGCCTTTCCAGAGGGAGGAATACATTGCAGAATACGGCACTCCCGAAGAACATCTGCTGGAGTTGCCGCCAGGGATGAATCCTGCCTGCGTTCGCCCAGCAGAAGATGTGGCCGCCATAATACGCGATGATGTGCGCAGTGAACTGGGGTTAAAGGGCAATGAACTTGGCATAATACTGGTCGGCACCAATGTGAAGCGCAAGGGGATGGACAGGCTGCTGGAGGCTGTTAAAAGTCTGCCGCAGGAAATTAGGGATCTGGCGAGACCAATTCTTGTGGGAAACATACCTGCCAGCGAGATACAGTCCTTTGCTGGTGACATTTTTGGCAAGTGCATCATAACTGGCCCCCGCAAGGATGTGGAGAGGCTGCTGCTGGCGGCGGACATTATGGTGCATCCCGCCCGTGAGGAGGGCACTGGCACCGTGCTGGTAGAGGGCATCGCATCGGGCATTCCCGTGCTGTGCACTGCCTGCTGTGGGTTCAGCCCATACGTGAAGGCTGCCGCTGGCCTGGTGGTCAATGAGCCATTTCAGCAAGATGCGCTTAACGCCATGCTACGCACCGCATTGGAGAACTTGCCGCAATTGACCGAACAGACACGCCAGTACGCGAAGACACAGGATTTCACCTCGCGACAGCGCGTCATGCTGGATTATATCGAGAACGCAGCTTCAGTAAACTAACGTAGAGGTTTTTTATCCACAGATTTGCGCAGATTATCACAGATTTTTATGTGGCAGTCAGCGGTTGCTCCATTCGGAGTATAGTATTTCTTGTTCAACGTCATAAAGAAAGGAGACGCCGCTGCCATTGGGGCGTCTGTTCTCATACACCAAGGCTTTTGTAGGGATAGTTTTCAATTCGCTGTCATTGTGATTGAAATGTATCCATGCTTGTGATATTGCATTTGGCTTTGGTGTGAAGGCATAGCCTTGTTGCGAAGCGAAACTCTGAAGTTGATCCTCTGTGCAGTTGCATTTGACAAGCATATAGTGGGAGAAACTCTTGTTCTTCTCGAAAAAGGCAATGTTGGTGCTTCCTTCAGGGACGAGCGTTATGGCTATTACCTTTCTTTTTGCAGAGCCGAAATGTCCTATGAATTCCTGGTAGGTTTCCGCATTTATGTGAAAAGTGGTGCGTGCCCTGGAAATGCCCCAGAGTCCAAGCAAAATGCAGAGCAGGAATATGCCTAGGGCAATCCATAGAACTCTGCTTTCGCCTTTGGGCTTGGGCTGCTTCAGAATGATCATGCGGTACTGGTATATGCCCCATAATACCGTCAGGCCAAGGGCGAGGGCACCTGCAACGTAAGTAAAGGAGGCGTTTTCAGTGGGGGCTGCCCTGAAAAGTCCAAAATATACCAGACCAACTACCCATGCTGCTACTATTCCGATGAAAGGGATAATCAGCAGAATATTGAGAATGTATGTTATCCAGTCGATTATGCGGCTTTTCATTGCAGTGCTTTATTGTTGTATAAAGAGGCAAGACTCTCGGCAATGCATGCCTTTTCCGCTGGCTGTCGCCAGCGGCACCCTACAATTTGCCTCTTGACAATAGCCAAAAAAGGGCAGCCTTTTGCAAGGTCGCCCTTTGTGTTCGCTAAGCAGTCAGCTTACTTGTAGTTGGGGTTTGGAACTACGTCCTCGCCCAGCACCTCTGACAGCGGATCCCATTCGTTGGCGGAGAAGCCCAGCCATGAACGGCGGCGGAAGCCTTCCGCGTACTTGAACTTGCCTGAACGACCGCCCAGGTTCGCCATGAAGTCCTGCATTGTCTTCTGGTATGCGTCCATTCCCTGAGAGACGTCCAGCCATTCCTTCTGGGACTTATGGCAGGCCAGCATATCCCACTTCATCTGCATGACGGGTTCCACATTCACGAAGATCTCGGGTTCGAGGAGACGCCTGAATGGATCCATCAGACCATGCGGGATGGCGTGGTAAACCACGATGTCATCCTGGAAAACGGACATTGGCGGCTCGCATGGCGCGTTGAGCATGCCGCGGTCGAATGCGGCTGCCACTGCCAGGCGGCAGGTGTTGATGTGGTCTTCCATATAGTCGTCAGGCGACTGTGTGAGGACGATTTTCGGCTTGACCTGGCGGATTACGCTCAGGACCTTTGCCACGTTCTCCTTGTTGTAGAAGACCTCCAGGTCATTGCAGATCGGCGGATGCCAGGTCATGCCGGCCAGCTTGGTGGAGGCGAGCATTTCGCCAGCGCGCATGGCAGCGATGGTCTTGGCGTCGTACTTCTCGGTTCCGCAGCAGCCGTTTGCGGTTGCCATGTAGTGCACGTCCCAGCCTTTCTTCTGGAGCATGAGGAGGGTACCCCCCATCATGAACTCGATGTCGTCTGGATGTGCGACAATAGCGATTGCAGCAGGTTTCTCGTTCATATTAGTGCATCTCCACTGCGCATGAGCCCAGGCCTGGACGGAAGAAGTTGAACTGCACGTCTGGATGGCCAGAGAGCAGGCTCATTGGAACTGCCGCGTCCGCGATCTTCTTGGACAGCATGAGTGCGGTCAGGCGCATGCCGAATGCATTGTCGTGGCAACCTGCCTGCCAGATGGAGACCTTCTTGGCCTTCCAGGTCTCGACTGGGCCAACTGTGGCGGCCTTGGTGGGAACCAGAGCGATGTTGCCGCCGCCGCTGGTGCGGGCGTTCTGCATGACGGTGATGGGGTGCAGGTCAACGATACGTGTCGCGAACTTGCGGTATTCCTCTGGTGAAGGCGGGTTGTCGGCATACTTGCCTTCGCGCTTCACGGGGTCGTTGAAAGCCCAGTGCTTGGTGTCGCCCTGGCCGCCCTGCATGAGGACGCATGTGAACTGGTCGTAGGTCTTGCTGTATGCTTCCAGGTCGCCAGTGGGGAAGTGCATGTTCTTTTCAGGCATGCGCAGTTCTGGGCGGATGCGGTTGAAGCAGAGTTCCTTGTCGCACTTTGCGAATGAGAGCGGATGGTCGATTGGAACGGCCTTTCCGTCCTGCACCCATTCGTCCATGCCCCAGAAATGGGCATCCAGCTTGGCCAGGTTCATGCCTGTTGCATTGACGATGCGAGCCACCAGTGGCAGCTGCTCTGTCGGGCCAATTGGACCGCAGATGCCGCATGGATTGTCAGGTGAGGATTGCTTCCAAGCCTCGATGTATTCAAGTGCCTCAGCCAGATAGAATTCCTCGATTGTGTCATACATGACAACTTTGAAACCAGGCCTGCTGAGCTGTTCGATGTCCTTGACGGTCAGCTTTGCGGTATCCCTTACCAGTTCATCGTCAATTGTTGTGTAGTCCCACCATTCCGGAGCCACGACACTGTGCTTTCTCATTACTCTTCTCCGTTTTGTTTATTGATTGTCCAATGCGGCATTGACGCCGCCTACTTAGAAAAATTGTGAATATTGTAATATATGGCTGACATTATTCAAGCCAATACGCAAGAAATTTATATGCGACGCCGAAATGGCTTATTGAATGATATCAATTGGCCAGTGGGTGCCATATTGGCGAGTCATAACATCAATTACATGAAAAAACTGTCGTGTACGTTTGCTTTTACAGAAGTGTCATTGTATAATATTCCCGTTTAGTTAAACTAGTTTAACAGCAGAAAAAAGACGTTTTTGTGAGAGTGGATGATCGGGCTTAAGGACATAGCGCTGGAGGTAGGCGTAAGCAAGGCGACGGTGTCGCTGGTGCTGAACAACGGCAACGTGCATGGGCGAATGATATCTCCAGAGGTTTCGGCGCGTGTACGAGCTGCTGCGGAAAGACTGGGCTATGTCCCCAACGAGATGGTGCGCTCAATGATCAAGGGGAAGAGCCATACGATTGCGCTTCTGGCATCCTTTGACCCTTTCATGCTACCGATCATCCAGGGCTATTCTGACATGGCGGCCGAGCATGGCTATTCCCTTCGTTTGATTTCAGTTGGCAATGATGTGAACGCCGCCTTGCGGAAGGCGCTGGAGTACCGCGCCGAGGGTATAGCCGCCTTGTCCCTTGACCCGCAGTTGCGCAGAACCATATCTCCTGATTTCTATCAACGGGACATACCGACGCTGGGCCTGTCCCAGGAGACGCGCCAGGGCAATCCTTTCTTCGACCAAACTGGCTCCGCTGCTCTTGCTGTGGATTATCTGGCGGGACTGGGGCATCGGCGCATTGTCTGCCGCCACACCACCTCTGAAATCGCCAAACAACGACTTGATGGCTATCGCCAGGCAATGGCAAGGCATGGCTTGGCTCCGCTGGAGATACTTGAGGATGATGGCGTTTCGCCATTGCTCTCATTGCTGCCTGATGCCGTCTTCTGCACTAGTGACCGCCTGGCGTTGCAACTCATGCAGGAACTGTATGCCAGGCGCAGATTTGTGCCAGAAGCCTTTTCCATAATGGGTTTCGGCAATACGGATGCAGCCGAACTCTCTTCACCTTCGCTGACAACGGTGAATGAGCCGTATTACGAGACGGGCTGCGACTGCTGCCTGTCATTGCTGCACCACATCAAATGCGGCGAACCACTTGATTTGCCCAAGCGGCTGGGCACCATTATTCAACGTAATTCAACCACAAATAAATAACCCAAGGAACACAAATGCTTGACCAGAAATTCACTTTTCATTATGATGACGCACCGCTGGATGTGTCATTCCTTTTTGCAGACGAGGTTCCCGCAGGTAAGCATGGCTTCCTGCAGGCCAAGGACAGCGAGCTGGTGTTCGAGGATGGCACAAAGGCCCGCTTCTGGGGCAACTTGCTTAATTCCGCGGCCTGCTTCCCTGAACATGCGGAGGCGGACAAGGTGGCACGCCGCCTGGCGAAGTTCGGCGTCAACCTGGTGAGACTGCATCAATTCGACGCGCAGTGGGCCACGCCAAACATCTTCGCATTCACGAAGGGCGCTCCCATGGACTGCACCAGAAAGCTGGACGCCACCAGCCTGGACAGGCTGCACTACCTGGTGGCGGCTCTGGAGCGGGAGGGCATATACGTCTATGTCGATTTGCTGGTTTACCGCACATTCAAGGCAGAAGATGGCGTGGAGGCATACGACAAACTGCCGCCCAACGGTGCCAAGCCATACACCCTCTTTGACGAGCATCTTATTGAACTACAGCAGGAATATGCCCGCCAGCTGCTGCTGCCCGTCAATCCCTACACTGGCAAGAGCCTGGCAGAGGATCCAGGCGTGGCGGCTGTGCTTATCACCAACGAGAATGACATGTTCTGCAAGTACTGGGCTGTGGTCATAGAGCAATACGCCAGCAATTTGCGCTCCATATATCGCGAGTGGGCCAAGAAAAATGGCGTGGACTGGGAGCCTGACGCGTTTGACTACAGGCATCGCGACCCAGAGCCTGACCTGCTCCGCTTCTACCATGAGGTGCAGCGCAACTATTGCAGGAGAATGCGGGACTTTCTGCGCTCCATCGGCGTGAGGCAGCCTATCGCGGGGGACTCCATGTGCACGGGGTTGCCTATCATATCGGCATTGCAGGACATGGATCTGTCCTGTGCCAACGTATATTGGGATTTGTGCGGCGACCAATTGACCAACAAGGACTTGCTGCGGGAACGCAGGCAGGTCTTCGGCATGGTGCCTTCCAAAGGACGCACTTCCACACAGCCGATGCTGGTTACCGAATGGGACCAGGTCTGGCCCAATGAATGGCGCGCCGAAGCCCCGTTGCTGGTATCTTCCATGGCCGCATTCCAGGGGTGGGTTGGCACATGCCTCCACACATATCGCTACCGCAGCGTTCCCACGGACTGCATGGGAGGAACCGTGCTGGGCAGCATTGCATATCGTCGTAATTTCGAGACTGCGATGGATCCATCCAAATTCGGACTGTTCTACGCCGCCGCCATCATGCTTCGCCGTGGGGATGTGGCGCAGGCGAAAAAGATGCTGGACATACGCCTGACCGAAGATGATGTGTTCTGCGCTGCGCACGGCATGTACAACCACAACCTTCCCAATCTTGAAGGCACCATAAACTGCGAGAAGCATGGCGTCCGCCTGGTCATGCCAGGAAATGAGGCGGCACCCGATGCCATTGGGCCTGACGAGACAGGTCCCGCCGCCAATGACGAGGAGGCTGGCGAGGTCACATCAGACACAGGCGAACTCCACCGCTCCTGGAAAAAGGGACAGGCATGGATTGACACGGCGAGGACCAAGTCCATCTTCGGCAGCTTTGGAGCTGGCGAGAAAGTGGGCATCAGCGGATTGACCATCACATTCCGCACGGATTTTGCCACTGTTACGCTGACATCGCTGGACAATCGTCCGCTGCAGGAGGCCACGCAAATACTCATCACTGCCGTTGGTCGTTCGGACAACACGGGTGCCCTTTATAACGCAACGCATACAGAGCGCATTGACATCGGCCATGGGCCAGTGCTGTACGAAAGCATACAGGCTGACTTGGAATTGGCGCATACGCCTGTGAAAATGCATCTGTGGAGCATTGACCAGGACGGCGCATATACAGGCGAAATACCCGTCACCCAAGAAAACAACTCGTTAAAGTTCACCATAGGAAAGACATTCCCCTCAATCTACTACCTGCTGACAAGATGAAAAGGACATTACTGAAAGGAATTGTGATCATGGCGATTTGTGCGGCAATGAGTGCATTAACTGCGGAAGACAGTCTTAAAATCGGATGGGCAAGGCAGGACATAACGCCAGGCGGCCCATGTCTGCTGGCTGGTCAGCAATTTCCGCGTCTGTCCACAGGCGTGGCGGATCCGCTTACGGTGACAGCCCTGGCTTTGGAATGCAACGGCGAAAAGGCTGTCATGGTTTCGGCTGACATCATCAACTTCTCAATCTATCTGCTGAAGGACTGCCGTGAACGCCTGGCAAAGGAACTGCCTGAACTGCCAGGTGAATGTGTGTTCGCCAGCGCCACCCATACCCACACTGCACCCCATTTCGGCAAAGTCGTCCCTCGCAGCCAGTGGATGCAGCCGCAGCCTGGCGGCTGCAAGTGGGGCAGTTCGGGAATGGATGTGGATGAAATCCGAAAGGAGCATCCTGACTTTGTGGACAGCCAGCAATACTATGCGCTCCTGGTGGAAAAAGTGAGTGCGGTGGTTGCTCAGGCCTGGCGCTCCCGTGTGCCAGGCAAGATTGCGTATGGTCTTGGCACGGCAGTCGTGGGCGAGAACCGCCGCACGGTCCAGCGCGACAAGGGCGGAACCATCTATGCGCCTTCCACAAACGAGAAGTACCTGAATGTAGAAGGGCATGTGGACCATGATGTGAATGTGCTGGCGACCTACGACATGAAAGGCGTACTTACTGGAATGGTCGTGAATGTGGCGTGTCCTGCGCAGACGTGCGAGGCGTTCAAGCTCGTCTCCGCTGACTTCTGGAACGAGGTGCGCCAGGAAATCGACCATCGCTTCGGCAAGGGAATACACCTCCTGCCACAATGCTCGGCGGCAGGAGACCAAAGTCCTCACCGTTTGCTGAACTGCCCTGCGGACGCCAGGATGATGCGCCTCCGCAATCAGATGGAGAAGGACGTTACCGAATGGGGATGGGGCAAACGCGCATACAACTGGGACTACAATCTGGCCCGCCGCAAGGAGATAGCACGCCGCATTTGCGTGGCACTGGAGGATGTGCTGCCGACTATAAAGGACACTGCAGACGCCAAGCCTACGATGCGCCATCTGTGCAAAAACATACAGTTGCCGCGCCGTGCCATTACTGCCGAAGAGGCTGACAAGGCACGCAAGGAACTGGCCGAGAAACTGGCGTACATGAAGGAGCAGGGCTGGGACTACTGGGGCGCCGTGGGCGCATTGCGTCGCGTCATTTATCGCTACGAGCATCCAGAGGAAACATACGGCATGGAAATGCACGTGCTGCGTCTTGGAGACGTATGTTTCGCCACCAATTCCTTTGAACTGTACTTGGACTACGGCGAACGCATCAAGGGGCGAAGCCCCGCGATTCAGACTTTCCTGGTGCAATTGGCGGGCGATGGTTCATATCTGCCGACACCGCGTACCAATGGCAGCGGCTATGGCGCCGCACCCACATCCTGCCAGGTGACCTACCTTGGCGGCGATGCATTGGTCACTGAAACCGTGAAGGCTATCAAGGAATGCTTTAACCAATGAGGCGATTTAAAACTTTTTTATCCACAGATTAACACAGATTATCACAGATTAATTTCATTTCAATAAAATGTCCT
>JAFZZD010000816.1 GCA_017615955.1 Victivallales bacterium | reverse complement strand
CGCACAGAACAGTCCACAGTCCCCTGTCCACTTGCATATTTTTAGGTGATTTTGTGTGCCAAATGCGGAACATAAGTTATAGTACGTTGTCAATTGACAGTTGGAGTTTCGCAATTTAGCCAATGTTGGAGAATATTTGGAAATGGATGTAAAACAGATTGCAGCCAAGGTGGCAGAGGAAGCCTCGCTTTTAAACCGTGTTCGCTCTGAGATGGGACGGGTGATAGTGGGACAGGAGCAGCTTATAGACAGGCTCCTTATAGCGTTGCTTTGCAACAACCATGTCTTGATAGAAGGTGTGCCTGGTCTTGCCAAGACTTTGACTGTCACCACCTTGGCGCAATGCCTCCAGGCTAGTTACCACAGAATACAGTTCACTCCAGATTTGCTGCCAGCCGATGTGGTGGGCACTATGATATACAATCCCAAGACTGGCGATTTCAGCACAAGGAAAGGCCCCGTATTTGCCAATATCATCTTGGCTGATGAAATCAACAGGGCGCCTGCGAAGGTGCAGAGCGCATTGCTGGAGGCCATGCAGGAAAGGCAGGTCACTGTTGGTGACAGTACATTCAAACTTGAGGAACCATTCATGGTGCTGGCGACACAGAACCCCGTGGAGCAGGAGGGTACCTATCCATTGCCAGAGGCGCAGGTTGACCGCTTTATGTTCAAGCTGACTGTGGATTATCCAAACAAATCAGATGAACTGAAGATACTGCGCAGGATGGCTAGTTCCGCACCTGCAATAGATGTTAAGCCTGTGATGCAAACCAGTGATGTGAAACGGCTGCGGGAACTGGTGGACATGATTTTCATCGACGAGAAGATTGAATCCTACATTGTGGATTTGGTGGATGCTACCCGCAATCCTGAAGAATACGGCTTGCAGGAGATACGCAGTCTGCTGCGTTATGGCGCCTCGCCCAGAGCCACCATATATCTCACATTGGCGGCAAAGGCCAATGCGCTTATGGAGGGCAGGGGCTATGTGACGCCGCAGGATGTGAAGACAATTGCCCGTGATGTGCTGCGTCATAGGGTGTTGGTGACATACGAGGCGGAGGCAGAGGAAATTACCTCCGAACAGCTGGTTGGAAAGTTGCTTGACACGGTCAAGGTGCCTTGAGGCCGCAAGATGATATCCAAGGAACTGGCAAAAAAGATACGCTATATCCAGATATACACCAGCAAGACCGTGAATGACGTGCTGGCTGGTGAATATCAGAGCGCGTTCCGTGGCTCGGGCATGGAGTTTGACGAGGTCAGGGAATACCAGCCTGGCGACGATGTGCGTACCATCGACTGGAATGTGACTGCACGGCAGGACAGGCCATACGTGAAGCGCTTCCACGAGGAGCGTGAACTGACCGTGATGTTTCTGGTGGATATGTCTGCCTCCGGCACATTTGGTACAAAGAGCGGCAGCAAGAACGAGCTTGCCTCTGAATTGTGCGCATTGCTGGCATTCTCCGCCGTGAAAAGCAATGACAAGGTGGGGCTTATAATGTTCACCGACAAGGTGGAGCGTTTCATACCGCCAGCCAAAGGTGTTTCTCACGCGCTGCGCATCATACAGGAGGTATTGTCCTTTGTGCCAAGCGGGCGTGGTACCGACATCTGCGGAGCACTGGACTATTTTGGCAAGGTGATACGCCGCAGATGTGTGGCGTTTCTGGTATCGGATTTCCAGGATGGCAAGGACTATTTCCGCCCACTGCGCACTTTGGGCAGGAGGCATGACATGATTGCGGTGGATGTGTCCGACGAGGCGGAGCGGGAACTGCCCCAGGCTGGCCTGGTCATGCTGGAGGATGCGGAAACTGGCGAAATGCGCCTGGTGGACACTAGCAGCCAGGCTGTGCGGGAGGCGTACCGCCGCTTGCAGAATGAGAGGAGCGAGCATTTATCCACTCAATCGCGTGCAATGGAGGTGGACTTGCTCCAGATTTCAACTGGCCAGGACTACACCAGAAAACTGGTGCAGTTCTTCAGACAACGAAAATAAGAGAGTGAGGTAATTTCAATATTCATTGATCCACAGATTGACACAGATTTTCACAGATTCATTTCTGAAAAAGGCTCTGTTTCCCACAAGGGGTAATTACTGGGACTTCTGGGACTTCTGGGACTTAAAGCCTTCTGAAAAT
>JAFZZD010000815.1 GCA_017615955.1 Victivallales bacterium | reverse complement strand
GTTACCTACCCTCTTGGGGAACATAGCTTTTTAATAAATTATGACTAAAAAAACGTATTTTTGACGAACAAAATACATGCCTTTTGTTTCTCATATCTAATTGCACAAATATAGGACATTCGTTTTTTCACTGTTTCAACTGCGTTTTTTGTATAGTAAAGGCTACAAAAGCGGTGGTTTGCGTTATATTATGCAAAATTTTAGTGGGATTGGAAAAGCTGGGTTCATTCCAGCATTATGATAGCAAGTCAATAACAAGCGAGAGTAAAGATGAGTGAAGAATTGGATTTCGGTAAGTTGTTCGAGGCGTCAGCTAGTGGTGTCAGGTCTCAGATCAATACAGGAGAGCGCGTGACTGGGAAGGTCACCAGCATTGGAAAATCGACCGTGTTCGTGGATTTGGGCGCAATCAGCGATGGCATAATCGACAAGAAAGACCTTATGGATGGAGAGGGGAAACTCAAGGTCAAGGTGGGCGATACAGTCACAGCCGTTTGCATGGGCTGGACTGACGAGGGCTACAAGCTGGCGGTCAAGATGAGCAACAACTCTGTCGATAGCTCCATCCAGGATGCATTTGAAACCCATCTTCCCATCGAAGGCAAGGTCATCGAGGAGAGGAAGGGCGGCTTCACTGTGCAGGTGGCTGGTAGCAATGCATTCTGCCCATTCTCCCAGATAGACGCGCGTGGCGTGAAGAAGGAGCCGGCGGAATACATCGGACAGACCTACAGCTTCATGATTTCCGAGTTCAGCGACGAGGGCAAGAACATAGTGCTGTCCCGCCGCGTCATCCTGGAGGAGGAGGCGAAGAAGATGCGCAAGTACCTCAAGGACATGTTGCAGGTAGGCGATGTCCGCGAAGGCACTGTTGTGAAATTGATGCCATTCGGTGCATTTGTGGACCTTGGCGGCATACAGGGACTTGTCCCCGCCAGCGAAATCGGCTGGTCCCGTGGCATTCGCGTGGAGGATGCATTGAGCGAAGGCCAGCACGTGACGGTGAAGGTCATTGCATTGCAGTGGGATGACGATCCCAAGAAGGAGCGCATCACCCTCAGCATCAAGCAGGCTGAGCAGAATCCATGGGACAGGATTGCGGAAGGCAATGACCCGGATTACCAGGTTGGCGCAAAGCGCACAGGCCATGTTTCGAGAATAGCTGACTTCGGCGTGTTCGTGGAATTGGAGCCTGGTGTGGACGGTTTGGCGCACATCTCGCAACTGGGGTGCGAGGAACGTGTGGAGAAGTGCACGGACGTGTGCCAGGTGGGGGACAGCGTGGAGGTCACAATCCTCGCCGTTGATGCAGCCGCACGTCGCATCAGCCTTTGCTTTGGCGACCCCAAGCAGAAGGACGAGAAGCCAGCGGAACTTGACGCAGATGCGGAGGCGGAAATCGCGGCCAGCAGCGTTGGCGAACTACTGGAAGGCGAGGTGGACAGCGTGAAGCCATTCGGCGTGTTCATCAAGTTGCCCAATGGCCAGACTGGTCTTCTGCATATCAGCCAGATTCGCCTGGAATCCCAGGGACCTGCCCGCTTCAACGAGATGTCGAAGCTGTATCCGCTGCATTCCCAGGTCAAGGTCGTGGTGAAGGAGGCGTCGGGGGACCGGATTTCCCTTACCACGCCAGATGCCATCGAGGAAGAGCAGGAAAAGGAGCTGGTGCGCAATTTCAAGGACGAGGGAAACAATTCCTTCGGCACGTTGGATGGTATTTTTGGAAACCTGAAGATTTGATGGAACAATTGCCTGCTGGAATTGTCTTTTAGCAGGCAATTGATGGAAGTCAAAGAAGGCAGGCCCTTGTGCAAAGGGCCTGCACAAATTATCAGGGAGAATGGATTATGTCGAAACAAGAAGAAAAAAAAGAAAAGGAGCAGCCACTTGAAGAACAGGCTGATGTTTCTCAGGAACAGAAAGAAAAATTAGAGGAAGAAAAGGAGCAGGCAGAAGCCAAGGAAGAGGAAAAGAAGGAGCCTACTCTTGAAGAATTTCTTGCAGAGGAGACAGACAAGCTGCTGCGTCTGCGGGCGGACTTTGACAACTACAGGAAGCGCATGGCGCGCGAGACCGATGAAATACGCGAGCGCTCCAAGATAATCGTGGTATCTGATTTTCTGCCAGTGTATGATTTCTTCCGCATGGCGATGGACCACGCTGCCCATACTGACGACATCAACGCCCTCAAGCAGGGAATGCAGATGATCATGAACGAATTCAGCCGGGCATTCGATGAATTGGGCGTCAAGGAGATCGAGGCGGTAGGCAAGGCATTCGATCCGAAACTGCATGATGCGGTCAAGAGCGAGGCAAGTGAAGAGGTCCCAGAAGGAATCGTTATTTCACAGTGGAAGGCAGGATACAAGCTGGGCGACAGGCTGATTCGTCCGTCCAGCGTGGTGGTTTCCTCTGGGCCAGCCAAGGAAGAGGAGAAAAAGGGCGAAGACCAGAAGGGTTGAACTAAAAAACACAAGAGGTAGAAATTATTATGGCAGAGGACTTTTATTCGATATTGGAAGTGCCGCGCAATGCCTCCCAGGATGATATTAAGAAGGCATACAGGCGCCTGGCAATGAAATACCACCCGGACCACAACCCGGGTGACAAGACTGCCGAAGAGAAATTCAAGAACATCGGCGCGGCATACGAGGTGCTGGGCAATGAGGAGAAGAAGCGCATCTACGACCAGGTGGGGCATGAGGCCTATACCCATGCAGGGCAGGGCGGCGGTCCTGGTGGCCCTGGTGGCTTCAATGTCAATATTGATGATTTGGGCGATATGTTCGGCAGCGTGTTCGGTGATTTTTTTGGTGGCGGAGGAGGCGGCAGGCGTGCCCGTGACCCCAATGCCCCGATGCGAGGCAGCGACCTGGAATACAATCTGAGGCTGACTTTCAATGAGGCGGTCAAGGGATGCGTCAAGGAAATTGGCTTTACACTGAAGGACACATGCGGCACCTGCCGTGGTTCTGGCGCGGAACCTGGCACGTCCCGCAAGAAATGTCCGAAATGCAATGGAACGGGTCAGATCCTGATGTCCAGGGGCTTCTTCCAGATGAAAAGCACATGCCCGAATTGCCGCGGCATGGGCAGCGTTGTGGAGAAGCCTTGCCATGATTGTCATGGCGAGGGCAAGGTAAGCCGCAAGAGGTCTGTGAAGTTGAATATCCCGGCAGGCGTGGATACTGGAAGCAGGCTGCGCTCCGCTGGTAACGGCGAAACAGGGCGCATGGGCGGTCCAAATGGCGACCTCTATGTGACATTGGTGGTGGAGGAACACCCCATATTCAAGCGTGAAGGCCTTAACCTTTTTGTGGAAGTGCCAATCCCATTCACGAAAGCCGCCCTTGGCGGTGAAGTGGAAGTGCCTACCATCGACGGACCTGACAAGATCAAGGTGCCTGCGGGTACGCAGAATGGAACTGACATCCGCATGTCAGGAAAAGGCGTGCCTTCCCCAAGCAGCAAGGGACGCCGTGGAGACCAGTTCGTGCGCGTGAGCATCGAAGTGCCAGTAAAACTCTCCGCTGAACAAAAGGAGATCCTGCAGAAATTCGACGCCAGCTGCACAAAGGAAGAGCACCCCCGCTTCAAGGCATTCATGGACAAAATC
>JAFZZD010000814.1 GCA_017615955.1 Victivallales bacterium | reverse complement strand
GGACGGCCTTTTTCGCTATTGCAACTTGAGTGCGCGCCACGTTGGCGCGCACATTAGTTTACACCAGCAGGGACTGGCAGATGGTGATTGCCGCCACGCCGGCGATGTCTTCTGCGGAGCAGCCGCGGGAGAGGTCGTTGACTGGCTTTGCGACACCCTGCAGGATGGGGCCGTATGCTTCTGCCTTTGCCAGACGCTGTGTCATCTTGTAGCAAATGTTGCCGCAGTTCAGGTCTGGGAAGATGAGGATGTTGGCCTTGCCGGCGACAGGGCTGCCAGCTGCCTTGGAGGCACCCACTGAAGGCACCAGAGCCGCGTCTGCCTGGAGTTCGCCGTCAACTGTGGCGTCGATGCCCAGTTCCTTCACGCGTGCCTGTGTGAGGGCTGTTGCGTTTGCCATCTTGTCCACCATTTCGCCCTTTGCGCTGCCCTTTGTGGAGTAGCAGAGGAATGCCAGCTTTGCAGGTGTTCCGATGAGGGCCTGGTGTGTCTTGATTGTTGCGATTGCGATGTCGCAGAGCATCTCCGCGTCAGGATTGGGGTTGACGCCGCAGTCTGCGAAGATGAGGGTTTCATCGCCGGCGGGCGCTGGTGTCTGCAGGTCCATTACGAAGCAGCTGCTGGCGCTCTTGATGCCCTTGGCAGTGCCGATGCAATGGAATGCGGAGCGGAGCATGTCAGCGGTGGAGGCGATGGAGCCGGCGACCATGCCGTCAGCCAGACCCTTGTTGACCATCAGGTTGCCGAAATAGAGGCGCTTCTTTGCGGTTGCGACTGCCTCTTCCTCGGTCATGCCCTTTGCCTTGCGGCGTTCGTAGAGGATGCCAGCCAGCTCATTGAAATATGGTGCTGAGGTCCAGTCGATGATCTCCACGTCCTGGCCTGCGAATGAAATGCCCTGTGCCGCCTTTTCTGCCTCTTCCTTGGTGGCGAGGATCTTTATTTTGGCCATTTTCTTGTCAGCCAGAATCTTGGCTGCCTGCATGACGCGTGGGTCGTTTCCTTCTGGAAGAACCAGTGTCTTGCCTGCCGCAGCGGCCTTCGGGAACAGTTTTTGCATCAAACCTGCCATTGTCTTGTCTCCTTAATGAAATTGTTCTTGTTTTATTTGACTAGAGCGATTGTCTCCATTGCAATCATGAGTTCCTCGTTGGTGGGGGTCACCAGAACCTTCACCTTGGAGTCAGCAGTCGAAATGACAACCTGCTTGCCGCGGCAGTTGTTGGCTGCCTCGTCCAGCTTGATGCCGTAGATTGCCATGGCGTCCACCACGTTCTTGCGTGTGGCAATGCCGTTTTCGCCGATGCCGCCAGTGAACACGATGGCGTCTGGCCCGCCCAGCAGCAGGTAGTAGCCGCCGATGTAGTGAAGCAGGCGGTGCATGAACATCTTGTATGCGGTCGCCGCGCCTTCATGGCCCTCGTCCCTGGCCTTTTCGATGTCTCTCATGTCGCTGGAGAGACCTGACACGCCCAGGAGGCCTGACTTCTTGTTCATCATGGTGTCGATTTCATCGGGGGACATGCCAGTCTGCTTCATGATGAAAGGCACGACAGCTGGGTCCATGTCGCCGCAGCGTGTGCCCATCACCAGTCCCATGAGAGGGGTGAGGCCCATGGATGTGTCCAGTACCTTGCCGCCCTTGACTGCAGCCAGGCTGCTGCCATTGCCCAGGTGGCAGGTGATGATCTTTGCCTTCGCCGGGTCGAGACCCAGGAATTCACAGCTCTTGAAATAGACGTACTTGTGGCTTGTTCCGTGGAAGCCGTACTTGCGGATGTCATATTTCTTGTAGTATTCCTGTGGAATTGCGTAGAGGTATGCCTCTGGCTCCATGGTCTGGTGGAAGGCAGTGTCGAAGACGGCCACGTTCTTCACGCCGGGGAACACTTCCTCGCAGGCCTCGATGCCGCCCAGGTTGGCTGGGTTGTGGAGCGGTCCCAGCGGGAAGCAGGCGCGGATGCCGTCCTTCACGGCCTGGTCAACAATGATAGGCGCGGTATAGCGGGAGCCACCGTGGAGGACGCGGTGACCGATGGCATCCACTTCGGACAGGCTCTTAAGCACGCCCACATTGGCGTCCACCAGCTTGTCGCAGACGCTGCGCAGCGCCTCAGCATGGTTCTTGATGGTGAGCTGCTCCTCCAGCTTGGCTTCGTCCCCTCTCTGGTAGATTAGTTTGGGGGCATCCATGCCGATACGCTCCACAAGACCTTTGCAGATGGGGGTCTTTGTGTCCATATCGAACAATGTGAATTTCAATGACGAACTACCAGAGTTAACAACGAGTACTTTCACTTCTCTCTCCAAAAATTGTGTTTCTGTGTTTGTTTACCTAAAGCAAAATCGCCATAATATAAGGTTTATGGCAGTTTTTGGCAATGGGCAAAGGTGTTTTTATCTGCGCGGTTTACTGCGCGGCCATTGGCCGCGCATCAGGACGTGATGTTTCCATGCGACTTTAGCGTTATATGTCTAGGCGCGTATGGAAGTCCCACGTCCTGATGCTCGGCCCCTGGCCGTGCAGATTAATAAAAAAATAGGGCTTATTGATTTGCCAAAATTGTAAAGTTGTGTATATTTTGGCTCGTTTTGATTTTTGATGATGGGACGGTAGCTCAGTCGGTAGCAGCATCGCACTTTTAATGCGGGGGTCCCGGGTTCGAGTCCCGGCCGTCCCACCATTTGTCAAACGGCGCTGGTATTTGGTAATTTGGAAATATAGCATTGGCTGGTTTTGCCAGTCGTATCCGTGAGGTAGTAAAGATGAGTAGAGTATGTGCGATTTGCGGCAAGCACAAGACTGTGGGTGGTCACATTACACGCAGAGGTCTTGCCAAGAAGAAGGGCGGTATCGGTATGCACGTTGTGAAGAACACGAAGCGTACATTCAGCCCGAACCTTCAGACAGTCAAGGTCATTGAGAATGGAACAGTCAAGACTATCAAGGTCTGCACAGCCTGTATCCGTTCCAACAGGATTGTCAAGGCCTGATAGGCATTTGTCCATCCCCGTGTCAGGGGAGTGCAAGGCCTGCCAGGTTAGGCGGGCTTTTTAGGCTGAGATTAGAGGCGGACGCAGGTTGCTGTGTCCGCCTTTACTTTATTTTGAGGTGTATATGCATAGATTTACTGATTATGGCGCGGGCGTGCTTCTGGCGCCTTCGCTGCTGGCGGCGGACTTTGCGATCCTTGGAAAGCAGCTGCAGGATGCAGAGGCTGCAGGGGCGCAGGTGGCGCATATTGACATCATGGACGGCCATTTCGTGCCGAACCTGTCCATGGGACCTGGCATTGTGGAGGCTATACGCCCAGTCAGCAACATGCTTTTTGACGTGCACCTGATGATAAGTGAGCCAGGACGCTACATTGACACCTTTGTAAAGGCTGGGGCGGACCATATTACGCTGCATGTGGAGAGCGAGGGAAACATTGCCGCTGTTCTTGACCAGATACACGCGGCAGGCTGCACGGCTGGTATTACGCTGCGCCCTGGCACGCCAGTTG
>JAFZZD010000813.1 GCA_017615955.1 Victivallales bacterium | reverse complement strand
CGGCCCCAGCGGGGCCGAACTGCCACTGGCAAGGCACTAGCAACACTTCTCTAGAACATAGCCGTATAATTCGATGTTCGCTCAAGGGGGCCAAACAGGGGTCAATTTGAATACCACAATGAAGCATTTTATTGAAGGAGGGATGCTTGCCATTACGCTAGCCAGCCAGTATCACATTGTTCTTATCCTCGAAAACTCGCTCGCTGCTATTCAGGCTAAATGCGCCATTCGCCATCAGTCTGGAATATTCATTGCTTCCGTCATTGCCGAATCTCAGCAGGATGTCATCGGAGGACACGCCACTCACCTGTACCGTATTGTTTCCATCCGTATAGGTTAGCGTCTCAGCGTTCCATTTTGCCTCATCACCTTCACTGAACCACAGCGTAACCTTGCCTGAAGCGAGCTGGTCTACAACATCCTGCCCCCATTCATCGCCAAACACAAAAATATCTTCGCCCCCAGCTCCTAGCAGAACATCATTTCCAGTGCCACCGACAATGATGTCATTCCCCGATGCCCCGACTATACGGTCATCACCTGCATCACCATAGAGGCAATTGTCTCCATTGTTAGCCCAGATGACATCATTGCCAAGGCCTCCCCTTACAGTCACACCCTCTCCAATGTATTCGAAGCGCTGGCTTGTCATGTCCACAATATCATCGCCAGCTCCTGCACGGATTTCATCTATTCTTGCAAAGCGTGCCTGAACGTCCATGCCATCTGGGAATGCCGAATATATATCATCGACAAACAACGCATCACCATTTTCATCGTCAGTAAGCAAAAGAATGGAGGCATCGTCAGAGCCGACAAAAATGTCATCCAGAACATTCTTGCCAGCTAGCAATACTGTTTGTCCCGTACCTTTCCATTCGCCGACACCCACATGCCGTGCATAATAGTCGCAACTCCATACACCTGTCCCCCTGGCGAACATAAGTTCCGCCATCCCATTGTCTCCCCCGATAAACGACATTGAATTTTCATCGGAGAAATTCTGTATCTGCAAGCCGTCATCCACATTCGTCCATACCTCGGACTGTGATGGCTTGACACAAGCAGCAATATCGCCAGCTGGCGCATTCAAGAATTCAAGGCCAACAGCCGCAAGTCCATTCAGCTCAATCACATCGTTCCCGCTAAGCAATGCGACATCGTATGACCGGCTCCATTGCGCTGTGGCATCACCGCTCCAGTCCAGAATGGCACTGCCATTCTCAAATGCCTGGCACTGTATGTCGGTCAATGTTACATTGAATGCGTCGATGGCTATTTCGGTGGTCGTTGTCTCATTGCCTGCCAAATCGACCAAATGGAAACGAATAATGCCATTTTGCTCAACCAGAACCAGCGCTCCTTCAGCTTCGTTCCATTCGCCGCCATTCCAAGAATACGACAATTTGCTCAATGTCTCACTTGCCGCAATTGAAATCGCAATCATTCCATTACCGCCAGAAACGGCAACTGTCATATCCGCGATTACAGGAGCCTCGGTGTCAATGTTCGCAAAAACAATTGAGTTTGTGCCAACGTTGCCAGCCTCGTCTGTCGCCTTGAAGTAGTATGTGGCATTTGCCGTCACGCTGATTTCGCCATTATACTCCGTCCAGTCGCCATCATATTCGGCTGAAACCATATTGTAGTACAATTTCAGCCCTTCTTCCGTTGTCGCCTCCAGTGTGCTTGCCTGCAATGGGTCTGTGGTGTTTCCAGACAATTCAATGACTGGAGCCTCAACATCCCCCATTTCCTCGACTGCCATCACGGACATGGAGTACGCCGCAATGTCCTCATGGGTTCCGACAACCTGAATATGCTCTGAAGAAGACAAGGTAAAGTCATAAGTCCCCGTTTCCTCATTTCGGGAGAGCTCAGTCAAGTTGCCCTCGCCGTCTAGCTTCATCACCACCAGATTCTCGCCTTCAATGCTTATCCTCAAATTGTCATTGCCAATGTTGCCATTGAAAGAGAACCAGTCCCTGTCAGAGGAAGAGGCCATAAGACCTGTGTAATAGCCTGTGTTCAGACTCGTGGCCTTGTTTGCATCATCATTGGCGGAGGCGTAGTCAAAGTAATCTATTCCATTGCCCCAGGTGGAGACAAAGTTCATCGAATAGTTGGTGGCACGGTCTGCGGAAACGGACAGCAGGTACGTTCCCGCCTGCCAGCCCTCAAGACTGAAAATCGCCGAGGCGTCAATGAAAGTGGTGTTCTCAATTTCCAACGCTGAAAGCGGTACCAGCTCGGCCTCGATGGAAATGCTCATATTCACACCTTCCTGACCCTTCAGAACGATATAGTCCCCCGCCTTTCCATCCTCCAGCAGCTGCAATGTGAAGTAGTTGATGTCATTTTCAGAGGCGATGGCAAGCTGATCATATACACAGCCATTGCCGCTGTAAACACCCAGGTCGGCGGCCGTCTTGCCATTTCCCCAGGTCACCGTGTCAAGCGTGACAGGACTGCTGGCGTAGTCAACATTCCTGGAGAAGATCTCCAATTGCTTCAGGAATGTGCCCCACGAGCTTTGACCGACTTTACTGTTGTAGTAATCCAGATAGTAGCCTTTGCCATAACGGTAGTACTTCATGTTCGAGGCGGACAGCAGAGGATTGAAAACGGAGAAGCCATTGCCGTAAGTGGTAGGCATCGCGTGGAAGGCTATGGTCGCCTCTCCGACGCTTCCCGCCAAATCCGCGATTGCTGTCTTCAATGACAAGGAGGCACTTGACTGGTCAATGTTGCCCAGAATCTGTCCCAAGTCAGAAAAGTATGCCACATTGCCGGAATTGTAGTTGGCCACATTGGCGAAGGCATGCACCAATGCAGTCCAGTCGGCACTGGTGAAGGAAGACGAGGCATTTCCAAAGTCGCAGAGTGCTGCGTAGATGGCCTCGTCCGAAGTGTCAAACGCTCCAAGTGTGGACTTGTATTGGGTGGTTCCGTAGTTTGCCGCGACCACGGCGGCGGCAAATTCTCCAGGTGTCATGTCGGCTCTAATGGAATTCAGCAACTGCTCATATTGGACAGTCCAGTTGGGAGTCCAGCCTATTGCCTCGGATGCAACCACATAATCGGTGGCTCCGGACATGGCGGACAACACTAGGTCAGAAGCCATAAGGCAGGCATCAAAGACCGTGACGCTAATGTCATGGTTCGAGACAACCTGGGCAATTGCGTCGATGGTCAGCATGGTGTCGCCATTGGTATCATCCTCGCAGATATACCCGAATGATGTGCCATGGTCCTTTAAGATGACGGCATAATTGTCCGCTGGTGCCTGCTCCTTGCCCCAGGCGATGAAACGTTCCAGGGTATTTGCGGATCCCATGTCCAGCTCACCCCAGCTTTCCCAGTCCAGGGTAATGCTGTATCCGGAATTGTACGTGAGTTTTGCGACCCTGGTGTCAGACCAGTCACCGAGCGAGAAATTTTGCCTGTAGGTGTCTTCGTTATTGGTGACTTCGGGTGTCCTGTCGAACATCACATAGACATTGACATTATCGGCAAGACGAGCATTCTGCATATAGTACAGTTCCCAGAAATAATATGCCTCCAGGTTGTTGTCACCGTCGATGTAGATAAACACCGACCAGGAGTCGGACATCTCCTCCTCCGGCAACACAGCCGTAAGCGAGTATTCGCTGTACTGCCTGTCCACTGGCGCATTCAAAGTCAGGGTGTATTCTCCTGCGCTGAAATTCTTCAATGAGATTTCGCTGCCAATGCCCGAGGCATTCACGCCGTTGCCAGAAATGCTCCACGCCAGGCCATTCCAGTCCTCGCGATAGTCCGACAACAGGATTCTGCTTGCAGCGGTGCCCTTCGCATCCAGCACCAACTTGAATGTATCGACTGTGTCAGCAGTCCCATCGGAGGGGCTTATGCTCATATTGTCAATAGTCTGGCTTTGGCGTATGACAATCGGTTCCCTGCCCTCGTAGTCGTCAGCCACAATGCTATGTGCCATCACCTTGTAGTTGAGTGTGTAGTTGTTTGTGCTTCCATTGTAGCCAGAGACCTTCAGGTAATAGCGTCCCGCTTTCAGCCCACCCAGTCCTATGGTCTCATCGTCACTCAACGTATATGCTTTGTCAATGAAGTTTCCTGACGCGTCATACAAATACAAATCCAGATCTCCGGCGGAGGCGACATGGGAAATGCCAATGCCGTCGATTGCACTGGCATCCTCGGACAGGATGAATTCGAACATATCCACATCGTCGCTTACGTGTATTGAGAGCCCTTCTATGCTTCCACGTCCGGAGAGAATGCCAAGTGATGTGGCGCTTGCAAAGGTGTCGTTTCCATTCCCCCCGTCATAAATGTCCCCATGGACACTGCTTATGGCCAAATTGAAATGGTATTCTGTTTCATCCCCCGCCACTTTCAAGTAATAGGTGCCAAGTCCCAACGCGGACAGGGACAGGGTTGCCGTGCCAGCATCATCCGTTGAGTTCTCGCGAATTACATTTCCCTGCTCATCCAGAATGGAAACATTGAGCTTTCCAGCGCCAATGCTCCTTTCCAGAACAAGATTGTCGTTATCACGCCCTAGCCGCTCCAACTGGAATGAGTAGAAGTCCAAATCGCTTCCATTGTGTATGCTTGCCGCGTATGTGAGGTTGGAAACTATTTCAGCTGCCGTAAACAGTGTGTCATTGGGTTCAAATGCATCCATGGAATACGCGTTCACAGGCAACTCCCATGTCAGAGAATAGTTGTTTGACGCGCCTTCATAGCCATAGACCTTGAGATAGTAGATTCCTGCGCCATACCCATTCAGCGAGACAGTCTCTTTTCCAGTCGCGGTCTCAGATTTGGCCAGCACGGAACCATTGGCATCCAGGAGCGCAAGGTCCAGGTTACCAAAAGCCTGGTTGAACGAAATGCCCAGTTCATTTGCCGTGGTGCCACGCCCGACAAGAGCGAAACGGTAGAAATCCACATCCTCATTGTCATGTATGCTCAGGCTTTCCAGCGTGGACTTTCCAAGCATCACATCAGTCAAATCAGTGGCACTGGCAAATGTGCCGTTGTCGCCACCCAAGTCAAACCTGTCAATTGGATAAACGGCTGGATTGATACGCAGCGTCTGCTCCACTTCATTGTTGCCCTCATTGCTCTCTGCCAGCAGATTCGAGGCGTCGCCTACAATCCTGACAAGATGCTCTCCGGCGCTCAATGGCTCCAGTTCAAAGGAAAGCGCCCTTCCCTTCCCAGCCTGGAGATTGCCGACCTCTATGCTTCCCATCAGCAGATTGTCCACATAAATATCGACACTGGTCTGCTCTATGTCCGCATTGCCGGCATTGAACACGGTGAACGACATACCTATGGCATCCACCGAAGACAATGAATTGCCGCCGCCAAGCTTGACAAAACGCGGTGAACCCACGACCAAATCGACTTTGGCTGGCACAATGGAGGTTATTTCATACTGGGCGTATGTCTCGTTGCCGGCATTGTCCTTTGCATAAAGCAGAACAAGACCATTTTCAGTGATTTCAATTGGCGAAACATAGTCCATCCATTCCTCGGCGCCGCTGAGCAGATATTGCCTCTTCGCAATGCCATTCGCATCTGAAAACGCAACGAGAAGTGTCACTGCCTCGCCATGCATTGTTTCGGAAACAGAGATTGCAGGGGCAGTCTTGTCAATGTTGTCAATGGTGTAGGAGGCAACCTCGCTGACATTTCCCGCTTCGTCAATGCCACGGAAACTGACAGTACTATTGCCGCTTATCACCAGACGGTTCGTGTAGTTCAGCCACATGCCCTCATTGAGGCGGTACTGGCGGACTGCCGCATCATCATCGAATGTTGCGCCTATGATCACATTGCGGTTTGTCAAGACCGTTGGATTGACGTAGGATATCACAGGTTTTCCAGGCGGCGTGACGTCCTTTACATCAACGGTGGCCTTCTGGCTCAATGCCATATTGCCGGCCGCGTCCCATAGCATAACCTGATATTCATAGCTGCCTGGAGCCAGATCTGCAAGCGTCAATTCAGTCTCCGATGCGTTGTGGAGATTGCCGTCAAATCTTACACAGACCCTTGCGATGCCCACATTGTCCATACCCTGCCAGGATATTGTCACATCATATCCTTCGACAATGGCGACAGGCTCAACGGTAAAATACGGTGCCGTACTGTCCTCCACCGTGAAATACTGGACTGCAGACCACTCGCTGCCATTGCCGCTTGCGTCAAAGGCCTGAAGCTGATACTGGTACTCGCCCGGCTCAAAGCCCTGCAAAGCCAGGTTCAGCTTGTCCGTGGCATATATGTCCTCGCCCACCTTCAAGCGATAGCCGGCCACGCCCACATTGTCGCTGGCGGCGGACCAGGCAAAGCTCGCATCGTACTTGTAAACGCTTACAGAGGGCGCACCAACCAGGACGGGGGCCTCCTCATCGACAAACTCGTTGGCCCCTATGGTCAAGGAAAACACACCAGAACTGTCCACTTCCAAGGAATAGCAGGCATCGTCCGTGCAGAAACTTTCCCCAACAGTGATTGCATCATAGCAGACATCATCAGAATGGCATATTGTAATCGCCTCATTGAAGCCAGAGGCTGCCCCAGCCAGGGCATATTTGCCAAAAGCCTGCGTTGGACTGACTAAAATGGAATAGGTTCCTCCAGTGACATTGGACAATGAATCAAGATAGCAACCTTCACTGGGTTCCCTTCCGGCCAAGTCGAACACCAGAGTGCCGTTGTTAAGAACCCTTCCATCGGAAGTGGAAAGCCCTCCACGCAGTTCATTTCGCCCATTCAGGGTCAAATCCCCCTTGTTGTCAATGTTCCATAGTACGGCGTGATTCATCACTAGAGAGCCACCGTTGTCAATCCCCTTGTATTCAAAGGCACCTCCCGCGCTCATGCTTCCGCCAGAAAGTATTTCGGCATAAGCAAGCCAGCCGCCCCTCTCAACTGCCAGAGAGGCTCCCGACTGCACCATGGCGCTGGACACGCTGCCTCCGCTCAACACCTCTGCGGAATAGGTCTCCTCCAGTGAAATCGCCTCCATTGCATCGGCTCCGCTGACAAGCACGCCAGAAGAATAAACATTCACCAGCCCAGGCGCCACTATCTCCTTGCCGCTGATTGTGAGCGTGAGCAAATCGTTTTCCAGTCCAAGGGAATAGCATACGTTGTCGTCTGTGCAGAAGCTGCCTCCTACGGTGATGGGCTCATAACATTCCCCGTCCGTCGTGCAAATTGTTATGTTCTGGTTGAAGCCAGACGCACCCGCAGCCAGTTTATAGACGCCAAAGTCCTGGTCTGCCCTTACGGTCAAGGTGTATGTGGGTGAGCCAGTGATAAAGGCAAGGTTGTTGATCAAGGCTTCATCATCCACTGTGCGCTCATTCACGGAGAAATTGACTACGCCACCTGATGAGACCTTGAAGCCGCCTTCGTAAGATACATTCACTGTGCCTGAATGGACTCCGCCACACAGCAGGCTAACGCCATTGCCATTTCCGGTCACCGTCGTGTTGCTGGCGATGCCGCCGCTGGAGATATACAAATAGCCCTTGGAAACGACTGTATCCTTTAGCACACCGCCGTTGGCCACTCCCACGGAGCCCAGGAAATAATTGGCGTATAGCATAAGATTGGAGCCCACGCCGTTCTGCACGGTAAACTCCCTTCCCGCCAGGTTGGTGCCCTGGACGTAGGTCTCATTGTCCCCACCTGAAATTGTGAGCACAAGGCTGACGCCCCCGCCCCTGTATGACACATTCTCCACATGGGCGCCTTTGGAAACGAACAAGGCACCCTGGTTCTCCAATGCCAGACCGTTCACTGACGCGCCGGACGAAGCATAGACGCGAGCCATCCATCCAGTGACTGTTGCATCTGAAAGCACCGCGCCACTGCTGACGTAAAGCAAAGAGCAGCGGCTCAATGTCATTCCGCTGGCGGAGCCTCCGTTTTCAATATACGCTGAAACATAGACATTGCTTGAGGGATAACCATAAATGCCGCTCATCACTGTATCCGTGGCAAGGCCTCCTGAAAATACTCTCATTGTGCCGCCGCCTTGAATATGTGTGCTGGAAACAATGCCTCCCGAGGAAACAGCCATGCTGTCATTGCCGCCAGAAACCAGGCGAACACCTGACAGCATGTCGCCCATTCCAGCCAGCGTGCCGGAAGAATACACAAGCACAGACGATCCGACTGACGTGCCTCCCGTGTTTTCGGACACCAGGACATTCAATCCACCCTCGCTGACTTCCAGCGAGTAGCATACGTCGCCAACGCAAAGCGGCGTACTAACGGAAATCGAGCCATAGCAAATCGAGCCATCGTCATTGCATACTGAGACAACGCCATTGAAATCCCATGCGTTGGCAGCCAGCTTGTACGCTCCATGAGCCTGTGTAGCTGCCACGCGGACGGACATAGTCCCCCCGCGCAACGCACTCAAATCATTGAGAATGTAGCCATCTTCAGAAATGCGCTGGTTCACGGCAAATACAAGTTCCGCCACATTCGCCTTGCCATCAGCAATCTCCAAATTGCCGCCGACTATTGTAGTGCCGCCAAGAATGGCACCACTTGAAACTCTCTGCCTTCCGCCTGAATTCACCACGGTGCCCAAAGCCGAGCCACCGCCAAGGACGGTCATGCTGCCTCCATTATCGACAGTTGTCCCCAATGCACGACCGCCACTGGACACGGTCATCAAATCATTACCGCCACTGGAAAGGACCACGCCGCTAAACACATTGCCGGATGACACCAGGCTTCCCGATGAATAAAGCTGCACCAGGTCGTCGTCGCCCATCAGGCTTACGTAATTGTCAAACCAATCCATCCAGGCATCATGGGTTCCATTGCCAAAGCCAAGACGCCTTCCAAGGACATTGCCGTCAGCATCCAATATATAGCAATCTGGCACGCCACTTGTGCTTATGCCTGGAATGTCGACATTCTTGAGCAGCACCACTGACCCGCTTTCCGCATATTGCTTGAAATCCGACGCAGCAAAGACCTGGTTCTCCAGCAGCCTGCAATAGCCGCACCAGGATGAGTATCCATAATATGCCAGTATTGGCACACCCTTGGCCTTCGCATACTCCTTGGCATCCTCTAAATTGTCCCCCCAGCTTCCAACTTCATAATTGAATGCCCCGCCACCTGTGTTGGCGGAAATGCCCAGCTGAAGCACACCAGTCTCGCTGACCGACACGCTATAGCAGGTTTCAGGCGTGCAATATGACTCCCCTACGCTTATGGCATCATGGCAGACGCCATCTGACGTGCACACAGCGATGCTCCCGTCAAATTCCGCCGCATTTCCCGCCAGCTCGTAAACACCATAGGCCTGCGCCTCCGAGACTGAGACCTTGTAGGTCGCCCCTTCCATTCTGGATATGTCATTAAGTATGTACGAGTTTTCCGCATTCCTGTCTTCCAGCGCAAAGACAATCTCCGCATTCTCCGCATTTACGCTGCCAGAGCCAAGAATCACTCCAGCCACCATTATGGTTCCTTCCAAAACACTTGAGCCTGCGGCATAGAGATACCCGCCTGATGCAACCTGGATGTCCCTGCCAATGCCACCATTCTGCAATTGTATACGACCAAGGACGTCTGCCGAAACATTGGAAAGGAGGCCGCCTTGGCCGGCAATCATAATACCGCTTGAAACAGCGTGGCCATTTTGAATGACGCCGCCAAATGAAGCAAAGGCGTATCCACTGCTCCTCACATCAACGTCCTCCGCGCTTCCGCTGCTGTACACAATTATGCGCCCTGCACTTCCTTCGACGACAACATTGCTGACAACACCCCGGTTGTTGGCAACAAGACCACGCGCACCGACGACAATGTTATTCCCCGTGGCAGATGTCATCATGCATGAGCCATAATTGGACACCACAACGCCATTGGCGCTGCCGCCGTTATATACTCTGAAAAGTGTGTTTGGGGCACCTTCGCCTCCACCGTCCACCATGGTGTCGGTGGCAACGCCTCCACTGAGCACCAGCAGGTTTCCATACGGGAGCAGCGTCGTCTGGTTCACGCTTCCGCCAGATGAAACGGTCATGGAATTGTAGCTGCTGCATGGCAGGATCTTGCCAGTCATGTAGGAGGCGCGGCTTACAACAGTGCTTCCTGAATACAGTTTTACATAGTCCTTGTCATCGACTGTAGTCGTCGTTATGTCAAGCGACAGCACTCCATTGCTGTCTACATCAAGAGCGTAGCACCTGTCCTGGACATTGAGGCTGTTGCCTATGCCAACGCTCCCCATTGCAATCCCACTGACGCTGATGGTGATGCTTGACTGGAAATCAGAGGCTCCCGCCGCAATCTGGTATTTTCCGGCATTCTGGTTTGCAGCCATTGATATTGTGTAATTGCCTCCAGATATGTTTGCAAGATTGTCCACCATGACAGGCGAGGAAAGTGCGCGCCCCGTTATGTCCCACAACAGTCTGCCATTGTTGATAATGGTTCCGCTCGCAGTTGAAATCGTTGCGCACGTGGAAAGCGTCGCCCCTGGATTGATTGTAATCGTACCCAGGTTGCAGATACTGTCGTTTTCCGTGGCAAGAAGCACATTGCCTACGATATTGACTATGCCCCCCGAAAGATTGTATATGGCGCCGCCCTGCCCGCCGGCCTTGTTTCCGCTGAATACCGCGCCGACCAGGTTCAATTTGGATGCATTGTAAACAGCGCCGCCATTCGTACTGGCGCTGTTGTTAAGGAACTGCACATTGCCAAGCCTGATCATGTTGTAGTTCTCTATTGCACCACCGCCATTGTAGGTGTCGGTATTGCCACTGAATATGACATTCTCAAAAAAGGCATTGCTGTTGTTGTACAGCACCCCACCAAAACGCCCAGAATTGTTGAGGAAAGTTGCAGACGATACATTCAAATAACCATAGTTCCTCATTACACCGCCGTGGTTCATGGCATAGTTGTTCTGGAAAAGCGCAGAACTAATGTACATGCTGGTGTAAAGCGTATTGTCTATCGCTCCACCATAGCCACCAGAATTCCCCGTGATTTCCACATCAGTCAGCCACATTTTGCCACTGTGATTTTCAATGGCTCCGCCGTCCCAACCATAGTTTTCCAAGAACCTGGCGGAGGAAACCACCACCTCGCCGCCCTGGTTACAAAGGGCACCGCCATAGTCAAGACTGCCGCTGACAACCGAATTGCGGGAGAACACCACATCCTCAAGCAACATGGTGCCATTTGAGTTATAGACAGCACCTCCATAAGGATAGCTCGAACTCTCTGGTGCAACTGCCGAATTGCCCACGAAACTGGCACCGCTCAAAACGGCGCTCCCAGCGAAATTAGCCACGGCACCGCCATTCTGCAAGGCCAAATTGGAGGAAAACACGCCACCACCGGAGTATGTGCCGCCAGACAGCACCACACGCCCCATCACAGCCTCCAGTTCAGCCGTCAGAGTTCCGCCGGAACTGACTGTCGTGTCCTTGGCATTCCCGCCATTCCCCACCATCATCAAATCATTGTAACCATAGCCAAGCACCTGCCCCTCTGCACTTTGCACAGAGGAAACCAGTATTCCCGAAGAATACACATTCGCCATACCGGATGAAAAAACCGCCTCGCCACCTGACGAAACTGGAGCAGTGCCACTGGAGGAAACAGTCAATAGCAGGGTATCGTCATCGAGCAACAGTGAATAACATACTCCATTGTCAGTGCAGAAATTGCCGCCTACGCTTATCGCGTCATAGCACTGTCCGTTCGTGGTGCAGATCGTAATGTCCTGATCGAAGCCAACCGCACCGGAAGCCAGTTTATAGACGCCAGATCCCTGGTCGCCCCTAACGGTCAATGTATAGGCAGGAGCACCAGTTATGAAGGCCAGATTGTTTATCAGGACCCCATCATCAACTGTCCGCTCATTCACGGAAAAATTGACCACGCCACCCGATGAGACCACGAAGCCGCCCTCGTAAGATACATTCACTATGCCTGAATGGACTGCACCGCTATGCAGTCTAATACCATTGAAGGATCCAATCACAGTCGTGTTGCTGGCAATACCGCCACTGGAGATATTCAAATAGCCATTGGAAACAACTGTGTCCTTGAGCACACCGCCGTTGATCACTCCCACGGAACCAGCAAAATAATTGCCGTACAGCATAAGATTGGAACCCACGCCGTTCCGCACGGTGAACTCCTTCCCAGCCTGATTGGTGCCATGGACGTAGGTCTCATTGTCCCCGCCGGAAATGGTCAGCACAAGGCTGACGCCTCCGCCCCTGTATGACACATTCTCCACGTGGGCGCCTTTGGAGACAAACAAGGCACCTTGATTCACCAGGGACAACCCATTCACTGACGCGCCTGACGACGCATAGACGCGAGCACACCACCCATTGACTGTAGTCCCCGAAATGACAGCTCCGCTGCTGACATAAAGAAATGCACAGCTGCCTACACTTATCCCACTCGCACAACCGCCATTTTCAATGTAGGCGGAAGCAAACACATTGTTGTCTGGATAGTCATAAATCCCACTCATCACTGTATCCGTGGCAAGACCTCCGGAAAGCACCTGCATCTTGCCATCTGCAAGTATTTGGGTTTTATCAACCGTACCGCCTGAGGAAACTGTCAAGACTTCACTGGAGGAAACGGACAAGGACACGGAGGTCACACCTGATGAAATAATGGTATTCTCTGACATTTTTTAATGGTGCTTGAAATATCGGAGGTTCAAATACAATTGCCACTGAAGGCATACTCGCAAAATCAACAAAAACTGCAATAATATATTTGTCGCCGTCATTTTACAAGCCTTTTTTAATTTTTTGTTCTTTAGTCGATTGCCATCTGTTTGCATTGTCGTCAATCAACTATGCTATGTTCCCCACGAGGGTAGGTAATGCGCGTTCGGAGGG
>JAFZZD010000812.1 GCA_017615955.1 Victivallales bacterium | reverse complement strand
GTTTATTGCAGTTCCACGATTGCGAAGCAGTGGAAATCCAGATGCATCTTGAGGGTGGTGCCGTCAAAGCCCAGTACCTTGCTGCCGAAGTCGCCCAGTTCAATGGGCGCCCTGGTCTTGCTGACACGGTATTTCTCGCTCTGCTTGAAAAGCCATTCGTAGTCTGGGTCTGGCGCGGTCATCTTGTCAACCGCGCTCTTGGGCTGCTTTTTCAAGCCCAGGGCCTTCCAATCGAACGTGATGCTGAAGTCCTGGTTCTTGTGTTCCTTGCCCGCGTGGCCAATGACAGCCAGCACCTTGTTCTGAGAGGGCAGGGCATAGCAGCTGACAAGTATGTCGCTGCCGCCGCTGACCTTTGCGAAGTTGTGCCAGTATCCGACGAACTTTGCCTTTTCCACGCCGAAGTCGTCGTAGATGCGTATCAGCTTGTCGAACAAGCCGAAGTGATTGCGTGTCTCTCCTGGGATGGTGTTGTGCGGGAGCGTCATGGCGAAGGCCGCCTTTCCCATGCGGAACTTGTATGGAGTGTCCTCCTCGGTGCCGCCGTATTTGGGATTCAACTTGTCAAAGGGGAAATACACGCTGTTGGTAATGCCGAATGGGATGGACGACAGCTCGGTGGCGAACAATGCCAGCGGCATGGTGTCAATGATGTCCTTTTTGTTGTGGAATGTGGTGCTTGATTCCTGGCGAAGCTGCTCGCCATTGAAGAGATTGGTGACAAATGTGTAGCATGGCACCATAACATAGTCGGTGTTGTGTATGCAAACGGCTGGGATTTCAATGCCCGCCTCCAGCTGCGCGATGGCGACGCGCCTGTAGTATTCGCGGAACGCCAGCAGCGGATAGCGGTTGTGGCAGCCATGGGCAGTGTTGGAGCATTCCGACACCGTGCCAAAGTCGAAATACACGCCTTTCATGCCTGGATTGCGCTTCAGCATGTCCTTGACCTTCCACACGAAGAAGTCGCTTGCCATCGTGGTGGGGCAGCATTCATATACGAAGTGGGACGTGTGCTCGTAGTCCATTGAGAATTCAGGCTTCATCTTCCAGCTGGGGAGATAAGCGGCCACCTCCGGGTATTTTACCGAAAGGAATTTTGCGCCCGTGTAAGCCATCGGGCGCAGCTTGGGCTGCGACACCAGCTTGTCCAGCATCATCTTGTGGTTTCTGCGCACTATGGCGGCGTATGGATTGTCCATATCACCGAAGAAGTTGCCCAGGTCGCCGCCTGACATGCTCTTTATGAAGATGATTTCAGCGGTTGGCCTGCGGCCAGGACGGTTCAGAGGCGCCACATAGTCGAAGTTGAACGTGTCGAATGGCGCGTTCTTGATCTTCTTCACTGGCGTCGCCAGCAGCCCGAATGCCGCGCTGCGCTTCTTTGCATTCTCCAGTTTCGACCAGATATGCACAGTCAAGGTCACATTCTTGTCATTCTTCTCAATGGTGTAGGTCTGCTTGGCGGGGGCGTTCCAGTTGTTGCGCTCCTCCGCAAAGAAGCAGAAGCCCTTTTCCTCGTTGCCGATCCATACGATAGGCAGCCAGTCCAGTGTAAGCTTGCCTTCGGGAATGAGCCTGGTGATCTTGCTGCCCCAACCGTGGCAGTATGTGGCATGGATGTACTTTGCAATGGAGGCGGGGAATGAGAACTTGATGTCCAGGCTGCCCTTGCCAGGCGCCAGTTCAATTTCATTCCACTGCACTCCATCGTATTCCATCCAGGACTTCATTGTAAGTGCACTGGATGCCGCCTCGAACTCCGCGCGGTGTTTTTCTGTCATCTTTGTCTCAAAACGCTCTGGCGCGAGCACCTTGTTGTCAAGGACGATTTGCGGCGCCGCGTCGAAAAGCTCCTCGTCATCCGCCTGTACCTGAGTTGGCAGGAATGACTTTTTCCATGTGTAAATGCGGCGAGCAACCCATGCTGCCAGCACGTCCTTGTCCAGCACATAGCTCATTTGCGTAAATGGCGGTATTATGCGCTCTGGGTGGAAGTCCTGCCTGGCCCATTCGCCCAGGCCTGGATAATTCAACTCAATTGCATCCACCTTTTCATTGGCGGCATTGCGCAGCTCCACCTTGTATGTTCCTGCGGCGGCCTTGCTCTTGTCGAATGGCAGCTTGATTGCGGGCTGCGTCGCATCGGCAGTCGCCAGCGATGCGCCATCGGGCGCAAGCAGATGCAGCTTGCCCTGGAAGTCCGCGCCGAACTTTCTCCGCATGGTCTGAAGCTGCAAATTGACCAGAATCTCGCCTTCCAGGAAGAAAGGCTCCACCGCAAAGAAATTCTCGTTAAGTTTGAAAGGCACGATTTCCCGCATGGCGACGCCATTTTTGCCCTTCAGCGTATAAACCATGCAGTCATATCCAGCCGTGCCGATATTGATGGTCTGCTCGTCCTGGATAATCTCGCCTTTCTTCAGCGTGTAGGAGCACTTGAACACCGACATTGGAGCAGCCGAGCCGTCACGCCTGGCAAGGGACACATCGTAATCCGCCACGCCGCCTTGCACCGAGGCTATCTTATACTTGTGGGTGTACGTGCCAGTATTTGCGTCGTTCTGCTCCAGCACCTGCAATGTGGGGGCGTTTGTAAAGCGCGCCAGTACCATCTGCGTTTTCGGTGCGTAAACATCAGCCAGCAGCAGTGATGAAAATGCACCGCATTCGGGCAGCTTCCAGGTACGGCAGAAGTTGATCTGAATGGCTTCCTTGGGCGGCCCGCTCAATTCAAGGGTGCTCCATGGAATGGCCACCTCGCCCTGCCAGAGAATCGAGCTGTCGATTTTCATTTCCTTGGTGCTGGCGTAGCTCCACTTTCCATTCCAGTCAGCATTCCTGTTGCGCCTTTCCATGTAGCCGCCTGCCACATTGCCTATGAAATGGTATGTGACATCGCCAATGCGCACGTAGAACTCAAAGCACTCGTCTGTCCAGGCGGCGGGTTCCTGCGTAGGAGTGCGCAGCGTGCCTTCCTGTATGTTTGCGCCAGTGGGGAATATGGAGCTTATGCCCAGGTATATGTTGCTGTCGTCATACAGCAGTTTGAAGTCGTGGGGAGGTATGGAGCTAGACTTGTCCGGGTATGTAATGTCCACTAGCCTTGGCATGGAGGCGGCGTATTTCCAGGCCTCCTCGTTCAATTTGCCGTCGTTCTTCGGAGCCTGCATTCCAGCAGGAACCTTGGGAATATCGAGCATCTGCGGGTGAGTCTGCTCCAGTGGCGTGAACTTGACCTGGTACATTTCCGCCACTGCGGCAGGTGACAATGCCTCGTCGTACACCTTCAGATTGCTGATGAATGTGTCGTCCGCCCAGGTGCGTGGCGCAAACCATCCGTCCTTGTATGGTCCCAGGTTCAGGTTGCGCACAAAGTTGCGCGGCAGCGGGAATGGCTGCACTTTTTCCGCGATCATCTTGCCGCCATAGTAGAGGCGCACCACATTGCCGTCCCAGGTGCAGCCGAGATCATAGACCTTGCCCTCCACCAGCTTTTCAGGGAACGCGAAGAGTATGCCCTGCGTTAATTCCGCGAAGGAGAATTGCAATGACTTGTCCTTGTAGTAGTTGTATCCAATGGACTTGCGGCTGCCCGTCCTAAGCGTCAGCAATGGCCTCTGTATATTGAGGGGCGGCTGCATTTCGCCAATGCTGAATGAGAAGAACAGAGAGCCGCAATTCTCGCCCACCAGGCTTGACCCTGGCACGGAAAAGGCGTGGGAGCCGCCGATGGCAAGACCCTTGCCTTCAGGAAATTGCCCGTCAATCTTGTACTGCTTGCCTGCAATGTCCAGAGTGACTGGCTCTTTGAAGTCAATGTTCAGCTTTTCAGCCGAATATGCCAATACCGTGATCAGCAATGCCAAAACAAGATAACAATGTTTCATTTGCACCTCTTTATATCTGAGGTAATTGCAAAACTCTTGGAAAAACATGTCTTTTCCGCTGGCTTTCGCCAGCGGCACATGACAGTTTACGGCTTTGCGCACCTAGATACGCAAAGCAGAAGCCAAATG
>JAFZZD010000811.1 GCA_017615955.1 Victivallales bacterium | reverse complement strand
GGGCTGATGCATCATATCTTCCAGTGCCTGTATGATTTTCTTCGCAATCGCACTAGACCAGTCTCTTGCGATGTTGGATTGTTTAGCACCGCAATGCAGAAAGTGATGATATTCCTCGATGCTTCTAATCCATAGTGTTTTCGTGCGCCGCCATCCCGAGCACATGAGATTCCAGGGTTCTTCCTCCGAATCTCCGCTGTTTCTGAAATCAGTACGAAGGAGAAGCGCTGGAATGTCCAAAGCCTTGGCAAAGCAAAACTCCACAACTGTTCCTGAATCCAGGTCTGTGCCGTCAAAGTTCGCCAATATCACATCGCTTTGAAGGATTGACAACAGATCCTGATTACGTATGCCATGAATGTCCCGGGATGTCTCGCATTCGCCGTTCTGCGGGAAATGCACCTTGCATCTCCCATTTGAAACCTCCTCGACAGCGGTCCCAAGTTGGATATTTCCAAGCAATTCCTTATAATCAAAAAGGCCTCCAGCCCAGTAAATGCCAATCGATTCGTTATTCATTGCATCCCTTCCGTTCATTGTGTAATTGTCTTGACAAAGCTTCATCAAACAATCTGCTTCTGGATTATTCGCAGGATATCACCAGTCGCCTTTCATGTAGGAAATAAAATATAGCGAAATCCTTTTTTCGCATCTCACAAGACATAAAATTATGTTCCTTAACGTCACACCCCAAATGGCCCGTTCCCATATTTAGTCGCTGGGCACCTCAAAAATCGCCGCTTGCAAGGAATTTTCAACTCATAGATTTGCTATTTAGGAAAAGCAGTGTAACTTACTGCACATTCATTCAATGCCGGAGTGGCGGAATGGCAGACGCGATAGACTCAAAATCTGTTGTCCTTTGGGCGTGCGGGTTCGATCCCCGCCTCCGGTACCACACTAAATTGCTTATTTTCTACATAATTAGGTCAATTTCGTGATTTTACGAAATTGATCTTTTTTATTGCCAAAAATCGGCGAAAATGGGCTTTCTCAAGTCAAAAGTGGATAAAAAGTGGATAAAGTTTTAAGGTAGAAAAAAAGCCCCTCGTTTCCAAGGGGCTTCTGGCGGCAAGCCGCATCACTTGTCGGCGATTATCCGCAGCATCTCAGTCTTGGGTATCCTCACCGTCTTGCCGATGCGCACAAAGCGCAACTTGCCTTCTGAGTTCATCTTGTGCAAAGTTGGCACCGACACTTTCAGCGCCTTGCTGGCCTCCACCAAGGTCATGCAGTCAAACTCGTTGAACTGCATAATCGCATCCACCAGTTTCGTTGGGCTTAGGTCTGGTATCCACTTTTCCGTCTCCAGGCAGAACTTCACCAATGGCCCCGTCTCAATTCCGTCTTTAATCTCCATTTTCCTCTCTCCTTGTTGTCTTTATTGTCACACACTCGTAGAAGTGCTTTTCGTTGTAGTCCTGCGGCGTGAACAGGCACTGCCCGTCTCCGAAGAAGTTCACCCAGATGCCGCGCCCGCCAGTCAGCGTGGTCTTTATCACGCCAGGCATGGCAAAGGCGAAGTACGCAGGCTTGAACCACACCACCGTTCCCACAGGCAATTTGTTGTATTCCTCTTTTGTCATTTTCTCTTCATGAACTCGAATGTCATGTTGTCATCGCGCGTCTCGGCGGCGGCCAGCGCCTTGTCCACCTCATATTCCAGGCGTTTGCCTCCTGGAGCATGGCTGGTGTCCGATTCGCGAAATACTCTTTCTGCGCCTTGCGCATCGCCTTTACCATTTTCTCGAAGTCAGTCATTGAGTTGTCCTGTGTTTGTTGTTGTTTTTCCCAAGTATTTGTTGTTTATGAATGTCTCCGCCTTTGAAAATGTCTCACGCGCCTGGCGCATCTTCTGAAGCAGTATGTACTTTGGCGTGCTTGCATCCGCCGTGAGCAGAATTCTGGCCACTGTCATGGAATGCAGCACCCAGTTCAACTGCTCTTTGCTAATCTGCACATCACTTGCTGTCTGCGGCATGGTCATCGCCTCCTTGCTTTGGCGCGTATGGGCTCGGATCCACATACGGCGGGTTGTAGTTAAGGTTCCTCCAGACGCGGGTGGCGTCGTTGGAACTGCGTTTGACTGGGCGCAGCCCGAATATGCGGGCCACCGCCTGCTGGAACGTGGGCGATGAGCGTGTGGCCAGTCCGTTGGCCAGCAGTTCCGCCTTGTATTTCTCGTATGCGTAGGATACTGGCGTCTCAGTGCCTTCCTTGACGGAGAAGTTCTCGCGGAGGAAGGTGCCGTCGAAGTCGCAGCGGTCCCGATGGTACTGTTTCGCGGCCTCGCAGGCGGCTGGCTCGGGAAAGCGGGTGAAGCCCCGCAGATCCGCAAGCCCCGCCAGCGCGAAGTTGAAGATGCCAGGCAGTTCATCTGGAATTATGGTCGCCTTTATGTCCCGCACTTCGCTGGCGCTGCCTCGGAAGCGCTGCTCGAAGGGGATTATTATGAGGCGGTCCCAGATGCCCTCAGACTTGTCAAAGAATATGGGCAGGGTGTTGCAGCAGAACACAAACCTTGCCGTGCACTTCGCGAAGGTGATGTCCTTGCCCTTCTTCTCTATGGTGAGGGTGCCGCCAGATACCGCGTCCTTGAAGTCACCTTCGATGGAGCGCAGTTTGCCCTGGGGATCCTCGGTGGGCATTTCGCCCACGATATCGACGAGGGATTCGGCAAGCACCCAGGTGCTGAATTTGTCATCGAACTTCAGCAGCGGGAAACGGCACACGTTGCCCTCGCATATAACGGCGCGGAGTATGTCCGCGAAGGTGGACTTGCCTGTGCCGCCGTCTCCGTAGCAGAAGAAGCAGATGTTGTACGATGTGTCAGGCACCAGAAGCAGTCCCAGCATCTGCTGGACGCAGCGCTGCAGGGCGGGGTCAGGCAATGTGGACGCCAGCCACGCCTTGAAGTGCGGGCAGTCCGCTTCGGCGTCGTAGGCATAGTCCATTGAGAATGTGGAGAGCAGGTCTGGCGTGAGCGGGCGTGTGTATTTGGCGACTTCGTCTGGCGTGGGCTTGCGGTTCTCCGTCAGCGCGATGTAGTGGTATGTGGCTGCGGTCTCCACATCGATGAGGCAGTTGCCCATGGCTCGCCACCCGCTGGCAGTCTCGCCCGATGACAGCCACAGCGGCATTTCCGCCTGGGCTGGTATGCCGCAGTGCATCGTGGATCGCAGGCCCAGGAGCATTGTGCGGAGGGCGTTTGCCGATGGCTGGCAGTGGAACTGCTCTGTGGTCTGCGGGTTCAGGAGGAATGTCATGGCGGTGTTCTCCATGTCCGCATCCAGCATCTGGCGGTAGCACTTGCCGTTGTAGAGATACCAGGCGTTGCGCCAGTAGCGCAGCGTCAGGCATCCGTCAGGCGCGGTGAAATAGAGCCTGCGGAACGCATCGACCATTCCCGCGTAGTCGGTGGCTGGCCTTCCTCCCCTGCCCTGCTGCTGGGTGGCGCCAGTCTTCGGCGTCTTGCCCTTGGCGGGTTCGGCTGGCTGCGCATCCTGCCTCTGCTCCAGGCTCTTCCAGCAGTCCGGCTGGACGAAGGCATGCCAGGGCTGCGCGTTCAGGACCGCCACGTGTATGAAGCGGTAGAATTCGCGGTCCTGCTCCTCTTTCGGCAGGGTTGTGGTGTGCATCCTCACCCATGCGTCGGAGGGATCCTTGTAGCCAGCCAGGCTGAAGAACTTCATCTTGGGCAGGAGGGAGGATGGGCTGTGCTTGCCGTCCGTCCCCGTGAGGCGAGTGAAGAGGGTGTGCCCGCCTGTGTCCTTTTCGATGTGGACGTAGATGGTGTCGTAGAACTGCAGTTCCTGGTCGTCTCGGTCTGGCCTGTAGTTGGATGCGCCAGGGAAGCCCAGGGCGTTGAAGAAGCAGCGCACTCCGTCCGCATCCGTGTAATCCACGGACCATAGGGAATGGCAGTCCGATTCGCCCTCCACGAGTATCACGTCCCTCTGGGCATCGTCCTTTCGCCAGATGCCATACAGGCAGAGGCGTGAATCCCGTTCCCAGAGGAAGCGGGAAGGCTCGTTGCCCTGCTCCTTCTGCATCCGCATCCGCCAGCGCACGCCGCATGGCTCCATGGCGTTGCGGGAATTCCAGTAGGGTATGCGGACGCCTGGCGACTTGGTACCTCGGTTGGAGAGTCTTTCGCCGTCGCTGAGGCCGAAACTCTTCAGTTTCTCCAGGTCAAAGCACTTCGCCTGGGCGTACTGCGCCATTGTGCATCCGTAGGCGTAGTTGCCACCATGCGCCTTCGGCTTCTCATCCAGGAACAAATCCTTCATCTGGAGGCCGACTGCGTTCAGCACCGCCTCGATGGGACAGCCCGCCAGGCAGTTCATCAGTATCTTGCCCTGCTTCTCAGAAATGGAGAGGGATGCGTTGCTGTCGTTGTGAACTGGGCAGGTGCATTTCCAGGAATCGCGGCCTGTCTGGGTGACGCCGGAAAATCGGTGCAGTATGTCGTCAATCTTCATCTTCAAGTTCCCCTGCCAGCGTCGCCAGCGTCTGCTGCTCCCTTTGCGCCCTGCGGCCATAGTCCGCCACAACACGG
>JAFZZD010000810.1 GCA_017615955.1 Victivallales bacterium | reverse complement strand
GATTCGCAATGGGATGGGCAGGTTAAGGTCATTACGGGCTTGCGCCGTTGCGGAAAATCATTTCTTCTTCATACGCTATTTCGCGAGTATCTTCTTTCCAAGGGAGTGCAGGAAAAGCAGTTGCTCTCGTATCGTCTTGATTTGGCAAAGGATGTGCGTTACCGCAATCCTCTGACTTTGGCTGATGATGTGCGCCAAAAGGTTGAAGGCGGCATCTTGCAGTATTATCTGTTCATAGACGAGATTCAGATGTCTTTGAAAATCAAGGACCCCTATAATACAGATGGCCCCAAAATCACATTCTACGATTGTTTGAACGACCTTTTAACGCTGGACAACCTTGACATTTATGTGACAGGCAGCAATTCAAAGATGCTGGCCAGCGACATCCTTACGGAATTCAGAGGACGTGGACATGAGATCAGGTTGCATCCACTGTCATTTGCGGAGGTCTATTCTTTTGTCGGAGGCGACAGAAACGAGGCTTTTGACCAATATCTGTTCTATGGTGGGATGCCAGTTGTATTGGCGCGCAAGACGGAGGCGGGAAAGATGTCCTATCTAAAGTCCCTGTTTGATGAAGTCTATATAAAGGACATAGTCCAGAGGAAGAAAATCCAGCATCCTGAATTGCTGGAACCGTTGATAGACATGCTTTCTTCTGCCGTGGGTTCTTTGACCAATCCTCATAACATCTACAATGCCATGGTCTCCATCAACCGCATCAAAGAGAGTCAGAATACGATTCGCGAGTATATTGAGCATTTGAAGGATGCATTTCTTTTCAGTGAGTGCCGTCAGTTTGATGTAAGGGGAAAAGAGTATCTCAGCCAGCCAATGAAATATTATAGTGAGGATGTCGGGCTGAGAAATGCGCGTCTAGGCTTTCGCCAGCAGGAGGTAACACACCTTACCGAGAACATAGTATATAATGAGTTGCTTGTGCGTGGTTTCTCCGTGGATGTGGGCGTGGTTAGGATTCAGGAACGGAATGACAATGGGGAAAAAAAGAGCGTGTCACGAGAGATTGACTTCATTGCAACAGCTGGAAACAATAGAAAGTACTATATACAATCCGCGTATGCAATGCCAACTTCTGACAAGATTCAAAGCGAGCGACGTTCTTTGATTGAGGCTCGAAACCAATTCCCAAAAATCATAGTCAGACGTGATACCGTCGGACGCTGGTATGACGAGGATGGCATTCTCAATGTCAATCTCATTGATTTCCTGCTGGATGACAGCGTCTTGAACTGAAGTTTGTTTCAATGGTGTGCATTGGGTGCGACGTCGAGGCACGCTACGCTAAAGCCATTGCTATACTACCGTCTATCCTTTTGTTTCTTTTGTCCTTTATTATTTTTCCATTGCCCTTATATTACGGTCGTTTTATCTAAAATCAGGTCTGAATATCATAAATGAGGAGAGACAAATGGGATTTTTAGACAGTCATTACCTGTTGGGCGGAGCAACTTCCGAGGCAATCTACAGCGAAATCAAGGATTTGCCAATAATCGACGCGCACAACCACTGCGATGTGAAGGCATTGGCGGAAGACCGCAATTTCACGGACATCTGGGATGCGGAAGGCTCCACCGACCACTATGTCTGGGAATGCTTCCGCAAGGCGGGCGTCCCAGAGGAGCTGCTTACTGGCAAGGAAAAGAGCAACCAGGAAAAGTGGCTGGCCGTGGCGGAGGCCTTTGGCAAAATCGCAGGCAACCCCACATACGAGTGGATACATCTGGACTTGAGGCGTCGCCTGGGCATCAACGAGGTGATCTGCAAGGATACGGCACAGGCAATATGGGACAAGAGCAAGGAACTGCTTGCCAAGAAGGAATATTCGCAGCAGAGCATGATTCTGGACATGAACGTGGAGGCAATGTGCTCCACTGATGACCCTGTGGACACGCTGGAATACCACCAGGCACTTGCAAAGTCACGTCTGGCTGGCCGTGTCCGTCCCACCTTCAGACCAGACAAGGCGATGAATATAGCCAAGGCTGGCTGGATGGATTACATGGCCGCATTGGAAAAGCGCTGGAACACCAAGTTCAACACCATCGATGACCTGATGGCCACGCTGAAGACAGCCCATGACTTCTTCGCCGAGAACGGATGCCGCGCCAGCGACCATGGCGTGAATGTACCCTGGTCATACCAGTACACTCAAAGGCAGGCGAACACCGTGTTCAAGAAGGCAATGGCTGGCAAGCCTCTCACCGAGGCGGAGGTCATCTGCTACATGTCCTACTTCCTGAATGAAGTGGCGGAAATGGACGCCGAAAAGGGCTGGGTCTTCCAGATTCACATTGGCGCGGTACGCGATGTGCGCGATTCACTTTTCAAGAACATAGGGCCGGACGCAGGCGGCGACATGGGCGACCATCTGACAGACTACCTTACACCGCTGCTGCCATTGCTGAACCGCTTTGACAACCGCCTAAAGACCGTGCTCTACAATATGCATCCCGCACACAATGCCACTTTGGCGCAGCTGACTCGCGTGTTCGGCGAAAAGGTGTGCCTGGGACTGGCATGGTGGCTGAATGACTCCTATATCGGCATGCGCCGCCAGCTTGAATATGTGGGTTCCGTGGATGTGTTGAGCAACATGTCGGGCATGGTTTCCGATTCCCGCAAGATTATGAGCTACGGCTCGCGCCATGAGATGTTCCGCCGCAGCTTGAGCTTTGTTCTTGGCGAGATTGTGGACAGGGGGCAGATGCCACAGGAAGTGGCAGTTCAGCTGGCCTCCGACTTGGCATACAGCAGGCCAAAGTCATTCTTCGGCTTCTGATTGAACGCGGCGCTTTCGCGCCGCGCACCTAAATGCGCCGCGAACCGAGCCGAAGCGTCCTGATGCGCGGCCAATTGCCGCGCAGAACAATCGCAGCCGCATGGAAGTCCCGCGTCCTGATGCGCGGCCAATTGCCGCGCAAATATACATAAAGTAACAAAAAATGCAAAATAAAGAAAATGATATGCAATTCAAGATGAGTTATTCAGGGGACAGCAGATTTGCGTCCTTGCTGGAGAACCCGTCTTTTTCCATAGTATTGGAACTGCCTGTAGCGGATGAAAATGCCACGATCAAGGAGTTGTTGAAGTTTGCTGCGGAGAGTCAGTCCATATTTGCGACGGCATTGCTTGATGGGAGCGATGCTGCGCCTGACAAGAGCCAGCTTGACTTTGCGGAGGAGGCGATTTCCGTCACAGCGAAGCCTGTCATTTCCTACATCAGTGGCAGAGGACGCAATGAAGACGATGTTCGCTCAATCCTGAACAAGTTGCGCACCTTGGGGCTGCGGGACTTTGTTGCTGTGACTGGCGACTGGCAAAAGGGCACCAGTTCCTATTTGGATTCCATCGATATAATGCGTGCCATTGTGGATACAGGTGGGGACAATTGTGTGGGCGGAGTGGTCAATCCATTCAAATACCTGCACGAGGACCAGTTCTTCCAGTATTGCAAGCTGATAGCCAAGACGAATGCTGGCGCGCATTTCATCGTGGCGCAGGCCGGTTGGGACATGAAGAAATACCAGGAATTGATTTGGTTCCTGCGCTCCAGGGAGATACTGGTGCCTGTCATGGCGCGCATCTGCGTTATTGACACGGTGGATGAGGGGCTGCTGTCCAAGGGACTGCATCCTGGCGTGTTTGTGCCATTGCACATTGCCGCCGCCGCTCAGCGCAGCGGCGCGGATGCCGCCCGTTTCACGTCAGAGCAGGCATACACCGCTGCATTTGTGGCGGCGGGCTGCCGTCTCATGGGGTACAATGGCATACAGATTTCTGGCATACATACGCCAGGTGAACTGGAGGCATTCCAGAACAAACTTGATGAAATCCTGGAGAAATACCAGTCATTCGAGGCGTGGGCGACTGCATGGAATGAGACCTACAAGGAGATGGCATTCGTGCCAGTGATGTCAAATCTGGGCGGAAAACTGCCATTCTACCTGTATGGCTCGCTTATGGAGCCAGAAATACAGGCATTCGACGCCAGGGCGGCGAAGTCATCGGAGGAGACAATTGCATCACCGTCATTGGTTGATAGTTTGCGCTATTACTTTCTGGCAAGGCAGGAGACCCCTGATTGGCTTCGCAATTCCGCAAAATGGATGACACGCTGCAAATATACTGACGAGCAGCTGGAGGGGCTGATGGGACTGGAGCCGGAACTGTGTCCTAAGGGGCTTTTGAAAATGCCCTGCGGCAACAGTAGTCCAAACGGCGTATGCGAATGTGGCGAGAGCCCATGCGTGTTCCAGCGTATTGCCCGCCTGGCATTGAAGAATGGCCTGGTTTCCAAACTGGAGGGGGATAGGCAGCAATGATTATCAGCACAAATTGCGAAGAGGCGACCCATGCCCTGGGCATGAAGATTGCCTCGCTGCTTTCTTTCGGACAGACTTTGCTTCTATGCGGCGAACTTGGTGCGGGTAAAACCGTCATAAGCCGCGGAATTGCACGCGGTCTAGGCATAACCGAGCCAGTAACAAGCCCTACTTTTACAGTAGTCCAGGAATACAGGTTGCCAAAGGGCAATATGTTCTATCATCTGGACATGTACCGCATCGATGGTGAGGAGGCGGCCCTTGCCTTCGGTATAGAGGATTTCCTTTTTGCGCCAAATGCCATTACCCTGGTGGAATGGCCTGAACGGATACCTGGCCTCCTTCCAGTGCCGCCTGCTATAAAACTTGCATTCCAGCACTGCGACTACGATTTCCGCAAGATTACGATACCAGATGAACTAGGTGTTCGCCTTTTGGAACTTGGACTTCCTGAAGGCTGCTCCATTTCAAACTGACTGTACCTTAACGCAGAGGCGCTTTTTTAACGCAGAGGCGCAGATACGCATAGACGCAGAGTAGGAAAGGGTATTTGTTTTCCAGTTGTTGTCCTATGTTTTGCTGAGGTCCAAAAGGCCCCGTTGGGACTGGATAATAATCATGTCAGTGACATTAAAAGTAGAAAGACTGTCATTTGAGGTTCATGGCAAGAGGCTGCTGTCCGATGTGTCGTTGGAACTGTCAGACGGGGATTTTGTGTTGCTGGCGGGCAGCAATGGCGCGGGCAAGACCACGCTTTTAAAGTGCATCGCTCTCTTGGAAAGTGACTGGAGCGGTGATATTCTGTTCCAGCAACGCAGTATCCGTGATATGGACAGGATGCAACGCGCAAAGGCCATTGCATATCTGCCCCAGAGGCTGGACAGTCTGCCAGACTTCTCCGTGCGACATTTCATGAAAATATGCAGATATGCATGGCAGGACAATGACGAGGCGCCCATTCTTGAGGCGGCGGAAACGCTGGGCATTGTGGAACTGCTGGAACGGCATTTGACAACATTGAGCGGCGGCGAATTGCAGAAGGTGCTGGTGGCTTCCGCTCTGGCGCAGAAGCCGCACTTGATGCTGCTGGATGAACCCACCGCATCCCTGGATCCAGTGCAGAAACTGGAAATTGCCTCGCTGTTGCGTAAACTGGCCAAGGACATGGGCATTGCCATTCTAATGGTGTCCCACGACGTGCAGGTCTGCGCCAAGTATGTGGACTATGTGCTCCCCATGCGTAATGGAAGCCTTCTTGCAATGCAGTCTCCCGATGATTTTCTGGCAAAAATTGACGATGTATATCGCAGCGTATGACTGATAGACTGCTGGGATTGTTGCTGTTAATTTTGTTTCTGCCGCTGATGTTATTGATTGCGGCGATATCCTTTGTTTGCTTTGGCAGGCGCTTCATTTTTACATCCACCAGGCTGGGGTATCTGGGCAGGCCATTCAAAATTACCAAATACACGTCTATGGAGCATTGGAGCCAGAAGCGTTTTGATGCGTATCTTGAGCAGCATCCAGACTGCAAGCGGCAATGGCAGCAGAAGCACAAACTGTACAATGATCCTCGCTGCTGTGCCTGGGGCAATTTTCTGCGTCGTTTCAGCCTGGACGAGTTGCCGCAGCTGCTGAATGTCATCCGTGGCGAAATGTCCCTGGTGGGACCACGGCCCATCATCCAGGAGGAAGTGTCACTGTATGGGAGCAGGGCGGAGTTGCTTTTCAGCGTGAAGCCGGGCATGACTGGCTTATGGCAGGTCTCTGGACGCAACCTGACCACATATCGCCGTCGAGTGGCAATGGACGTGTATTACGCGAAGCACAAATGCGCCAGGCTTGACGTTTGGATTCTGTACAGGACAATATGGGCCGTTCTAGGCGGCAAGGGGGCGTTCTAGACAATTTTCCTGGGATGTTTTTAATTACTTGCCACCTTGAAAAAAAGAGCAAGAAGGGGTAAAATATGACTTGTACTTGGGATGCTCTGATATTATGCATCTTTAAGAATTACGGCATGATTATACAGGATAATGGCAAATGAATAAAGGACTATTAGCTCTTGTGGCAGAAAGGACAAAGCTATTTTTGGAAAGCATGCCCAAGAGTTTACGCAAGAGCAAGGGGCAGTTCTTCACGTCTCTTGAAACAGCCCGATTCATGGCTGGTATGTTTGACTTGTCTCTTGCGCCTGAAATCATAAGGATTCTTGACCCTGGCGCTGGAAGTGGAATGCTTTCCGCTGCGCTTGTGGAGCGTTTGAATGAGTTTGGCTCTGCCAAAAACATTCATTTGACCTGT
>JAFZZD010000809.1 GCA_017615955.1 Victivallales bacterium | reverse complement strand
TAAGCCTTGCAGGCCGCTTTCCCGGACAGGTCCGCGGCGGAGAACGGGTACGGGATGCGCGGGTCCTTCGCGGGATCGTAATGGTCCATGTCGATGCCGTTCAGGATGCCGTAGGTCTTCCTTTCCACGAGATCCATGACGCCTTCCAGGCCTTCCTTCATTTTGGGCACAAATGAGACCTCGATATGGTCCGTGTAGAAGAGCTTGCCTTCGTCCACGACGATCTTGTCGTCCACAACCTCCACCAGCAGGTACAGGTAGTTCTGGTCGTAGCAAAGGGAGACTGTGCCGGACAGGTCGTCCTCGTCTTTCCAGTTATGGTTTCCCCACACGACATTCTTCTTTGTCACCGCTATTGAGGAAGGCACCCGTTCCCAGTCCCTGTTGTCGCCGTCAACCACTGGCGGTGGGTCTGGCTTGAGTGGGCAGACGAGTTCAACTCTTGGCGGAAATTTGGGCTTGGCGGCCTTCGCGTCCTGGGCTGGCAATGCCTTTGCCAGGAGCATCGCGGCCATGGCTAATATGATGTGTTTCATTATTACTCGATTGTTATCCGGGGATTTTCAACGATGTCAACTGGCTTGTATTTGGGATTGAAGCCGGCTGTGTTGCTGAAGGTGATGGTATTGCTTCCCTCTTGCAGGAAGTCGCTGATGTCAACCTTGAATTCGAATGGGTTTCTTGAAGGAACGGAGGCAGGGCAGTATGTGTTCTCCGTGTCGATTGCGAAGCAGGCCGGCGAGTAGAAAACCAAGTAGGAATTGCGTCCGTTGACCCTGTAGATCTTGCCAGTGGAGGATGTGAATTCCTTGAATGGCTTCACGATCTGCTTTTCAGTCATGGTCTTGCCATTGACTGAGACGCTCAGGATTGGTGCGTGGCCAGCAAGCCTGGGGCCGTTTGCGCGAGCCAGAAATTCCAGATATGCCTTCTTTCCTGCGGGAACAGCTGGCTTGTCAAAGGTGAACTTCTGGGTCTTGAGTTCCTCCGGCATGAAATAGCGCTTGATTGCGCCTAGTGGAATTACATTTTCCGAGGCAGGAACATTGCCGTCCACATCTTCGGGATATAGTTTCCAAGTGACCTTGCCGTCCGCGCCAGTCACTGCCACTGCAAGGGCGCCGTATGCGGGGACTTCAAGCTTTCTGACTGCGGGGCCAGTCAGTTTCTCGTTGAGCAGCCTGCCGCGAATTGAGTGGTACACGCTGATTTCGCGGGCATCGTCTCCAGTCACTTCGATGGTGGCATTGCAAGTGCCCCTGTACAGGCAGATGTCGTCAAATGCGCAGTAGCCTTCATTGTTGTAGTAGCAGAGATACAGCACCATGGAGGTGATGGGCTTGGGCTGCACTGGTATTTCATGGTAGCGGTACACCCAGTCGTGGTCCTCCTGGATGAATTCGAATGTAGGCAGGTATTTGCTGCTTGCCTCGCCCTGCTTCAAGGATGTTTTATCCCATGAGGCGTGCAAGGCGATGCTTCCGTATTTCTTGTTCTCAAAGTCGCAGCCGTTTTTCTTGATGCGCATGGTGAGGAACATTGGCTCGCCGGCCGCCAGCGGCGGATTGAAGTTGATGCGCTGGAATGCGCCACGTTGCTGCGATGGGTCGCCCTTGATCTGGAGGCTATGCTCGCCAACGGTGCCTTCCATCTTGTCAAATGAGAACTGGCTTCCATCGGACTTTGCGGGAAGCTTGTTCCAGAATTTCAAGTTTTCCTCGAAGCCGCCGTTCTTGACCAGGTTGTCCTGCTGTATCGGCTTGTCCGACGTGATTTTAATGACAGGTTCGGCGACTGCAGTTGCGATTACCGCCATTGCAATGAAGGCTAATGTTCTTGAAAGCATGCTTAATTTCCTTTTTTATTGATGCCAGTGTTATTTTTCCACCTGTGGACTGTGGACTGTTCTGTGCGCGGGCGTTTTCGCCCGCGTTTGTCAGGCGCAGTTCTACCTGCGGCTTTCGCCGCAGGCACCTGACAG
>JAFZZD010000808.1 GCA_017615955.1 Victivallales bacterium | reverse complement strand
GGATACAAACATTTACCATAGATTTTCTGTGTTAATCTGTGTTAATCTGTGGATAGAAAAGAGGAGGGTGAATGAGAAAGTTGTTGTTGGCGATAGTCTTTGCAGCGTGTGTTTGCCTGGCAGGTCTGCGGGAGAGGCTGCATGGATTGCAGGAGGATATGGCATTGCGTCCAGGCTGGGGGATAGGGCGCAGTGTGGCACAGCTTCAGGAGGAGGAACAGGGCAATCCGATGGAGTTGGCTGAGGCATTGCGTGGAATGTGCCTGGGGCTTGAAAGCAGGGCTTGCCAGGGGCGTATTGAGTTAAGTACGAGACAGCGTGCGGAGTGGGTGCCAGTATCCTGGAATGACTGGTGTGAAATGCTGGGCGGCGAGGTGGAAGCGGCATGTCCTTTTGCGTGGCTAGGCGTAAAGACTCCAGTGGTTCCCGCGATGCAGAGCAAGCAGAGTGCCGCAGGTGCGTATGACTGGATAGATTTGTTTCCAGGGCTTTGCGGCACGAGGCAACTCAACCCAAAGTTCCGTGAATGCGTCAAGGATAGCCGTGCGCAGCAGCTTTGCCGTCTGATTGCGGCAGGTGCCTACATAGATGAAGTGGATTTGGTAGAGGAATTGCTGAAATACTTCTACTTGAAATATGATGAAAAGGAGATGTTCATAAGAAAGCCAGCCGTGTTTCCTGGATATGCAAATACGGAGGGCTTGACGTTGCGGCCAGTTAAGGTGCTGGAGCGCACGGTCAAGGAATCTCCGATTGCACAGGTGAAAATAGAATTGCGTGGCGACAAGGGCGAGGTGCTTCTGGCCTTTACAGACGAGCAGCGTGCCCTGACTGGCGAGGACATGAAGCTGCGCTGGAATGAAAAAGGCGTGCCTGAATTGCTTGCGGAAGGAAACGTGGTTGCGACGGGCAGGGCATCTGGGTATGAAAGGCTGAAATTGCGATGCAACAGAATTGTGGACAATGTGGACAGCGATGTGCTGGAGTGCAGTGTGCCTGCGAAAGGAGAACTGGCATTGGCAATGTCCTCTGGCAGCAGTGTGCAAATTGCCACGGAAGATGAGAAAATTGCCTTTGCCAAGCATGTGCGCACATTGCAGGACAGGGCGGCGACGGTGGTGGCTGCTGCATTTTCGGTGATGGACAGGCGACAGTTGTTTGCGACGGCGGGGACGCAGGCACTTGAGGCGGTGACGCCAGCTTATGTACCGTTGAAGAACAGTGGCAATGTCAGCCTGTATGGATTGGGTGTTATTGCCGCCATTGTGGATGAGGAGATGTCTGGCATCACCGAGGCATTTGACCCCAAGGGTTTGTTTCCCGTGCTGCTGTTGTGTGCGAAGATGTATTCTGAAATGCAGGAGACTCCTGAAATATTGGATGATGAAGTCGCAGAAATCATATCATGCGCGGTTGGGAGATTGCGTAATTGCCCAGTCATATTGGATTTCAGTTTGCCTGGAACGTGCATTTCAGTCACAAGCGTGGAATGTTCCTTTGAATTGAGTAATGCAAGAAGCTGGACTTTGGATGTCAGCGATGCCGATGGCAAGGTAATCGCGGCTTATACAGGTGAGAATGAGACTGATGTTTTTGATGTGCCTATTGAAAGTGATGGCTGGCACACTTTCAAATTGACTGCTTGGGACGAAGCAACTTGCATAAGCCAGGCAAGGAGGGCGCTGGTGGATGGAACTGCGCCAGTGGTGGAACTCAATGTGTCGCCTGTTTCAAAGGGCAATGGCTTTGTTGTGGGGATTGAAGCCAATGTGGTTGAGGATTACCTCCAGGAATGTGAGGTCCTGCTTTACAATTCCGCTGGGGAATTGTTGTTTGTAAAAAGCGCTGAAGAGAAGACTTTGGACTTGAAGGTGGCTGTGCCAACGGCGGGCGAGTACGAAGTTCGCCTGGTTGCCAGAGACAAGTGCGGCAATGCCAGCGAGCTTGCGCGTAATGTCAGGATAGAAAAAGTTTCCGATGAAGGGAATGTGCCTGATGTGGCATTGAGCATTGCCAATTTGAATGAGGTGCGGCGCCTGGTGTCCATGCCATTTGAGGCAGTGGTGCGTATTGCGGGAATGTCGCAGGTGGAATATGTGGAGATGTACCTGGACGGATGGCTTGTCTCTCGGCAGAAAGGAGCGTTGTTTCTGAAATACACATTTGACACAGAGAACTTTGAGCAGGGCTTGCATCGTGTGCAGGCCGTTGCATACGATGGAATTGGCTCTGCATACTACTCCAATGAGCAGGAGATTTACTATACCACATTGGAGGAGGATGGCATTGGCCCTGCGATAGAAGTGCGGCTTGGGCAATTTCCACTGCAAACAGGCGGGACGTTCACTGTTATCTGCCATGATGCAGGAGGCTTGTTCAAGGTTGAAGTCTATCAAGGAGGAAAATTACTGGCGGGCAAGACCTTTGAGGAAGGCACGTGCACTGGCGAGATTTCCGCAAAGATAGCCTCGCTGGAGGAACTGCGCATAGTCGCCACAGATGTGACGGGCAATGTCAGCAGGCGTGTCATTGAATTGCGTGATGGGGGCAATGACCCGAAGCTGAACATAATATCCACTGCATTTGGCGAAAGTGAATACGAGGGCGATGCCGCAGTTATTGCAATCGCCGAAGAAAATGTGGGGTGCATGGTGCTTGAACTGAATGGAGTGGAGTATGCCAGGGCATACTATCCCGAAGATGGCTGTGCGGTTTTCACTTTGTCGGAGGAGGATTTGGCGGAAGGCAGGAATGTGGTGTGGTGCAGGGCGACAAGCATTGATGGAATCCATGCAAGCGACGCGCATAATTATGTCCATACGCCAGTGCTGCGTAATGTGAAGATTGCGCCTGAATTGGTGGCACCATATCTGGGTACAGGGGCAGAGGTCAGTTTCACTGCGGAAATGCGCCTGGCGCGGGACTGGAGCGTTGCGATTGAAGGCACTGATGTGCGATGCACGGGCAATGGCAGAAATATTGAGGCAAAACTGGATACGACGGGCCTTGCAGATGGTGACTACATCGTGGCAGTGACCTTGCCTGAATTGGACTATGTGCGCAAGTTCAACATCATGATTGACGCAAAGCCAGGCGAAGTGCTGGCGCACATCGAATATCCTGCTGAAGGCGGCATTGTGGATGAAGGAGTATTGCGTGTAATAGGCAGTGCCAGCGCGGAAGAGAAGGTGTTTTACGGCTTTGAACTATTTGATGCAAATGGCCAGTTGCTGGGATTGGAGAATGTGCCTTGCCAGGAGGAATGGCGTCTGCGCACATTCCCGTTGCAAAATGAGAGTATGCCACAAATGCAGTGGAAAGCAGGTCCTGTGTCGGAAGCTATACTGGCTGCATTTGATTTAAGCGGCTTGCCTGACGGATTGTACAGACTGTGCCTTTATGTGAGAAGTGAAGATGGCGAGTGTGCGTCATCAAGCGTGGCATTCAATTTGGCGTCGCAGTTGAAATGCGGTGTATTCTCCTTCTCGGAGACGGATTTGACCGTGTCCCTTGGTGGAATACAGCTGAAGTGGGGGAGGGAGTACAGTACGCTGAACAGCACGGAAAGGGGCAAGTTGGGTTTTGCATGGAAAAGCACGACCATGATGGAGCAGCCTGTCATGGAGGAGAGCAGAATGCCGTTGGAAACTGAAGACGGCGGGGACCTTTCGGTGCATTGTGGCGGCAGCCGTGACATTTGCGTGACCTTGGCGGATGGCAGCAAGCGCAACTTTGTGTTTTCGCTGGAGGCAGGAGGTGGCTATTCCTTCTGCTACTATGCAAGGTGGATATCACCAGACAGCGGCGTTTCCCTGGAGCCGAATTGCTCCAACAAATTGATGAGCCTTCCAGGATTGGAGCCATACTGGGAGGCGGCTGGTCCCGCTACGCCGTGGGAGATGTTCGATTTCCCCTCGTTTACCATGCGGGACAGCGAGGGGCTATGCTACAGGATTGAACGCGAGGCGCTGGGTACTGCATACGTGCCGAATGGAGGCGATTTCGGGTATGTGGAGGCGTATGGCGACTTGAAAATAGCCGAGATCACATGGCCCAATGGATATGGGCTTGCTTTTGACAATGGGCAGATTACCATGAGCGAACCTGAAGGTGCGCTTGATGAAATGCTGCGCTTCGAGGAGAAGGAGGGCAGTGTGGCAAGCGTGCTTGGCATGGACAAGCCAGTGCGCCTGGATTACGAGTATGACAACAAGGACAATTTGAGCAAGGTGCTTCGCAGTGTGAATGGAGGCGAACCCGTTTTGCACAGGCAATATGAATATGCATTGCAGAACTTTCCCCATCACGTCACGGCAATAAAGGACGGCGATGGCAGTGTTCTGGCGAGAATCGAGTATGACAAGGCAGGGCGCGTGTTACGTTGCGTAAATGCGGAAGGCGTTTCATCCTCAAGCACGTCGGATGTGTTTTCTGGCGAGGAGATGCAGACTGATGCGCTGGGGCGGGAAACTTTCTTGCGCTTTGATGCAAATGGCAAGGTGCTGTCCCGAACCTTGCCAAATGGGGCAATGCATAAATACGGCTATGACGAGTTCGGCAATGAGATTTCGTATGTAAGTCCTGTGGGTGAGACGCTTCAGCGAAACTATGACGGCGATGGCAGGATGATTTCCCTGAAGGAGGCTGGCCGGAGCGAAGTGCGCTATGAGTACAGCGGCGGCAAGTGCACCAGGATTGTGGAAGGCGATGCAGTGACCAGCTATGGCTATGACGGCAATGGCAGGCTGGCTCGGGTAGTGCAGCCCAATGACGATGTCCGTATGTTTTCCTATAATGCGGATGGCCTGCTGCTGGAGAGGTCACTTAATGGCGAATTCAAGGTGCATTACCAGTATGACAAGGCAGGCAATCCACTTTCCATGACCAGCGACTTGGGTGTCAGGTATGAGAACAGCCTTGATGAGGCTGGGCGTGTTGTGGGCAGGAGCATGTTCATGTACCATCCTGTCACAGGGGAGGAAATCAGGGCGGACAGCGTATGGGAATATGACGAGGCGGGACAGTGCATTTATGCCCAGGATGCGGAAGGCAACTGGTGTCGCAAGGTGTATGCTTCCAATGGAAAATGTGCAGAATACAGGGACAATTTTGGCAATTCGTCGAGCAGCAGGTACGATATGTCCGGGCTGCTGGTGGAGACTGTGCTGAATGGCAGGCTGGTGAAGCGCTATGGCTATGATGCGGCGGGGCAGTGTGTGTTCAGTGCTGAATTGGCAGAATTTGATACATTGGATGACGTGCTGGTTTTTCCAAGGGCATACCGTTATGCGTACGATGAGGTCGGCAACAGGATTTCAACAGAGATTTTGTACGATGCAAAGGTGTCGGTTTCGGCGACTGGCAGGGATGCCTACAAGGCGGAACTGCTGTCATTTGGAAAAAGGCAGGCAGGGGAAATGGCGGAATATGATCTGGGCGGGCGCATTAAGAGAAGGATTGCGCCCGATGGCACTGCTGTAAAATACGACTATGACGAAGGTGGCCGGATAAGCGGCATTACAGATTCCTTTGGCAGAAAAAGCAGTCGTTCCTTTGACGGTAACGGCAGGCTTGCCAGCCTAGGCAATCCTGCTGGAGGCGTGAGTTTTCCAGAATATGACGCTTACGGAACACTTTGCGGAATCAAGTTGCCTGATGGCAGTGTATGGCGCAATGTGAACGACCGCAACGGGCGTCCCCTGGAGCGCATAAAACCAGATGGCGCAAGTACATTGTACCGCCGCAATGCCATGGGGCAGTTGACCTCGGTTTCAATGCCTGAGTTGAATGGTAAGCGCAGTACGTTTGCCTATTCCTACGATGATGTGGGAGCAATGAATGAGATGAGAAATCCCCTTGGTGGAATAAGCATAAGAGAGAATGACCAGCATGGGCGGCGTGTAAAGCAGCGACTTCCCGACGGCAGCGAGTGTTCATACGAATACAATGGCGCCCTGCCATATCCTTCAGCATACAGTGATTTCATGGGCAACAGGTTTGAGTACAACTATGGCGGCATGGGCGCCTTGCTTTCGAAAAATGTCTTTCTCCATGGGGAGACGAAGGAAGTTAAAAAATATATGTACAGCAGGGACATGATGGGGCGGCTGCTGTCCTGCTCGGTGGAGGAGAATGGGGAAAAGCGCAGTAGCGAGTATGCATACGATGTGGATGGCAGACTTGCCAGGGAAGTCTTGGACGGACTTTCCATTGAGCGTGGCTATGATGCGCAGGGGCGGCTTTCAAGCCTTGCTGCGGGCGATGTCCATTTTGACTACAGTTATTCGAGTAAGGCGCCGGAAATTGGTATTTCGGCACGAATTGCCAATGGCATGAGCGAAAACTATACAATCAAAATGGATGCCTTTGACATGCCGTGCGAATACCGTGCGTTGTCAGGGCGGCTGCGAAAGGTGAAGCGCAGCAGTTCGGGGCAGTTGCTGGAGATTGAGGAGTTGGATGCGCAGGGGCAGGCATTGTGCCGCATTGAATACGCATACGATGCATGTGGACGCAAAAGCAGCTGCATTGAAACGTGGAGCGACGGCTTTGAACGAAGACGGGAATGGAGTTATGACGCCTGGTCAAGGCTGATGCGGGAAGTCTCCAGTTCCAGCGAGGCGGATTTGTGCTACACAATGGAGTTTGGATATGATGAAAATGGAAACACGCTGTGGAGGAGCATTGGCGGCACCGCTGGGGAAATGCGCCAGGGCTTTGCATACGATGTGAATGACAGGATGATTTCCGCCAGGACTAGTTCCAATTCTGAAACACATGAAATGGAATTGCTCTGGGATGCCAATGGCAGGTTGCTGGAAATACTGGAGGATGGCGTGTCAAAATGCCGTTTCACCTGGGATGCGGAAGGGCTTCTGCGCCGTGTCCATACGGGTGAGGGCGAGGTGGAGTACAGCTATGATGCCAGGGGGATTTTATGCCGCCGTGTTAAAAGTGATGCAGAAGGAAACAGAGTTGCCAAGGATATTGTGTATTCCAAGCATGGAGAGCATGGCTTTGCGGCGCTTGCGGCGATGGATGGCGTCTGGCTTATAGGGGAAGGTGGCTTGCTTGGCGGGATTGGCAGGAAAGACAGCATCACGTACTATGGCGATGGAGCCGGCTCCATAATCGCAACAAGAGACAATGGCGGCACATTGCGGCATGTCGCATACGATGCCAGGGGGCGCATCTTGCTGGGCGGGGACAAGATGGACTTGCAGCCTGGTTTCTGCGGTGAATTGCAGGATGCGGCCAGTGGGCTGCTGTATTTGCGGAGCAGGTTCTATATGCCTGAACTGGGAATGTTCATTTCGCCCGACACAGCGGAGGGCGACCTTGAGCAGCCACAGTCCCTGAACAAGTACGCATATTGCTGCAACGACCCAGTCAACAACATTGATCCCCAGGGCACAAGCATGGCGGCACTGTCCTATCTGGGCATAGGTTTGTCATTGGCATGCGTTGGATATGGCTATGCGCCATTTGTCGCAAGAAAATTGTACATGCACGCCTACTGCATTGCATGGGCGCACCAGCTGAGCATTGAAAGGAAGCAGAAAGAGCATGACAACGTGACGCTGATTGTTCATGGTGTCGGCGTGCATAGATTTGGCTATTCGGAGGAGGATATGGCGCCTTTGCTGGAGGAAAACACAGGCAACCAGGATATTTTCGAGATGCTCTGGGGTGGCTTTGCCGTCTATTTCATGCATGTGCCTAATCCCAATGAGCATTATCTGGCATTGGCGACGCTCAGGGACGACATGGAGGTGCTCAAAAATCGTGGATATCTGAAGCGGAATTTGATTTCCCATAGCTGGGGAACCGTGTTGTGCAAGGACTACATATTGACCAGCATGGCGCCAAAGGGCGTAGGCTTGTGGGCGACAATGGGGTCGCCTTTGCCACATGCGGGATGCTGGCTTGGAAGCACATTCAATTATGACGATTTTGCAGTGCCGACAGTTTATGCATACGCGGACGAGTGGCTGAACTTCTATTGTCCCACTGACCCTGTGATATACTTAAGGATCTGCGGCCCTAACGCATCCGATGTTATGCCTCTGGCTTTGCCTTTGTTTTCGACTGGCGGCATTGAGCAGCATTCCGTTGGTTCAGAGCATGTCTGGTCCCATTCCTGCTACTGGACCCATCCAGATGTTATTGGGAGAATATCCCATAGTTTGCAGAGACAGAAATGATGTGAAAATAACAAAACAAGGAAATGGAGCATGAAAAACGAATGGATAATAGGAACTGGCAGCATAAAGGACAGTGCGGCAAAGCAGTATTTCGGTAAAAAGGAGATATTTGCGGACTTATGCAATGCATTTCTCTTCAGGCAGCCAGGGAGGCTTGACGCCTCCAAACTCTGGGAAATACCCACAGAATACAATGAGTTATTGGGGAAGGTGGCCAATGGCTATAGTGCATTTAAGCAGGAAAGGGACTTGGCGTTTCAGGCATACACCGATGGGGAGCGAGGCTATGCCATCATTTGCGCGGAGCTTCAGAGTACGACAGATGCGACCATGCCTGTCCGCGTGATGAAGTATGACAGTCTTGCGTATGCGTATCAGTTGCAGGAACGGATTGGTAATGGCGGCTCATTTTTGCCTGTGACAACTATTGTCGTGAATCTGGGAAGAAAAGTGTGGAATGTGCCTACGTCACTTTACGACATGTTCCCGTATGTAGATGACTTTGTGAGGAGCTTTGTGCCCAATTTCTGGATTAATGTCTTTGATCTTAATGCCGTTGATGAAAAAATACGGAGGCTTCTCTGTACAGATCTTAAAGATGTGGTAAATTTGTATCGTTATTCCGATGATGGCAGGAAGCTCTTGAGTATATATGAAAATGATGCCTTTGCCTTTTTGAGCAGCGAAGGTGTCAAGTTGGTCAATACTTGTTTGGATATGAGACTGAAGAAACCAGAAAATGGCGGGAGGCTTGAGATGTGCAAGGCAGTGCAGGATATTATTGAAATTGGAATAGAGAGGGGAATAGAGAAGAAAGCGTTTGACGTTGCTGCAAATGCTCTTCGCTTGCGTATGAAGCAAAGCGACGTGTGCGCCATAACCGGACTTTCCCAGGCGCAGGTTGCCCAACTTGCCAGCAAAATGGGACTTTAAGTGTTGGCTCTGTTTCCCAAGAAGGTCCAAGTTTCCATGCGCATGGGGCACCCATTCAGAGTTGAGCAACCTGCAAGGAAAAGTACCAGGTAACCTCGCCTAGGTTGGCCAACCTGCGTGGCGGTCCAACTGAAGAAATCAGACAAGTTGGTCCACTTGAGTGAGCGCCGCTCGGCGCTCACATGGGACGCTATACGTGCATGGGAAACATGGTGGACTGATTGCTGTGCCTTCCACTGACAGCCTTGTAAAAATTGAAATCGTCCTTTGTAATTATTGTTTTGGTATGTAAATTACCCAAACTTGTTTTGTATGGTGAATATAGGGTAGATAAAACGTCGTAACAAGTTCAGGTGAAACAAATGAAGAAAGGGTATTTTTTTACGCTCATTGAATTGCTGGTTGTCATTGCAATCATAGCTGTTCTGGCTGCGATGCTGCTT
>JAFZZD010000807.1 GCA_017615955.1 Victivallales bacterium | reverse complement strand
GTCCCATTTGTCCCATTTGTGACATCTTGTATGCCTATAATATTTTCATTCTTTTTATACTTTCATTAAAAATATTCTTTAATTATTAACTGATTTGACAAAAATATAATTATGGCTATCTTATTCCTGTTTATTTATCAATATCAAATGAAAATATCAGGAGTGATTCATGGAATTGGCAGATAATAGAAGGGGGCACGTAAAGGATTCTGTGGATAAGGTGTATTTCAAGGACAAGGAGAAAGCCTGTGATTTATGGAACGGCCTAGTGGTAGAACAAGGACCTTTACTGACGCCTGATATGCTGAGGGAGGTCAATGTCGAGCAGAATGCAGTGCTGATTGATGCAGATGGCAATATTAAACCTGACAACGGTCTCAGGGACATCGTATACTTTGTTGACGCAGGCAAGAATAGTTTCTATTATTGCATAGAGGTACAGAGCAGCCAGGACAGGACAATGCCAGTGAGAGTTATGAATTATGACGCTCATAAATACAAGCTGGAGATTGAGGACAAGGACTTCAATGACAAGCAGGCATTTTATCCAGTGGTGTCAGTTGTACTTAATTTAAGCAAGGGACCTTGGACAGCGCCTTGCGGCATACGCGGTATGTTTAATGGTCTGTCGGATGAACTTCGCCGTTTGATTCCAGAATACTCCTATATTCTGATAGATCCGTATGTGCTGGATGAGGAAAAGTATTCCAGGCTCTATACGGATTTGAAATACGTGCTAAATTACATTGCAGCTTCGGGAAATCCTGATAAAATGCGACTTTTGTACCAAAAATCCAAGGGGGCTTTTCTTTCGGCCAAGGCAGTAATGCTGCTTAATGAACGTTTGAATGTGAATTTTAAGATGCCAGTAGGCGAGGAGGAGATAGAAATGTGTGTGGCAATGGAACAACTTAAAGCTGAATGGACTGCTGAAGGACGCGCTGAAGGACGCGCTGAAGGACGCGCTGAAGGACGCGCGGAGATGCGCGAGATGCAAGAACGTATTGCATTGCAGGCATTGCGCATGAAGATGAATTGTAAAGACATACAAAAGCTAACAAGTTTAAGCATGGAGGAGATTACAAGTCTTGCGAGAATCAATGGTGTTAGTGTCTAAATGATGAGGAGATAGAAATGTGCGTGGCAATGGAACAACTTAGAGCTAAATGGACTGCTGATGTACGTGCGGAAGGTCGTGCGGAAGGTCGTGCGGAAGGTCGTGCGGAGGGACGCGCGGAAGGACGTACGGAAGAACGTGAAGTTAATGCATTGAATGCTCTGCGTTTGAAATTGAGTTTTGAGGATGTAAGCAGGATTACAGGCTTGAGCATTGACAGAATTGCAAGTCTGAATAGTACCATTGACCTTGCTGGTGATATGGGGAGGAGATAGCAATGTGCGTGGCAATGGAACAACTTAAAGCCAAGTGGACTGCGGAGGCACGTGCGGAAGGATATGCGGAAGGATATGCAGAAGGATATGCAGAAGGATATGCGGAGGAATATGCGGAGACGCAAGAACGTATTGCATTGCAGGCATTGCACTTGAAGATGAATTGTAAAGACATACAAACGCTAACAAGTTTAAGCATGGAGGAGATTACAAGCCTTGCGATGACCAATGGTCTTCGTGTTTAAATGATGAGGAGACAAGCAAATGAAGTATGCGGTTAACACAAACTTTTTGAAGAACAAGTACAATCCAAAGGAAATCATAGAGCAGGCATTGCTGGCGGAAGTACAGGGCATTGAATGGGGTCTGGGCAAGGTGGAGACTGCCGCCGCTGACGCCAAGGAGGCGACGCAGCTGGCGAATGACGCTGGGCTTGAGGTGTTTAGTTTCATCAACGGCGGCAAGTTGTGGCACAAGGACGACATGCTGCGTTGGTCCGAGGCAGTTGCCTCCGCGGGCGCGAAGATGCTGCGCGTCTCCCATCCCTGGTTTGGCTACAACTACGATGAGACAATGCACCAGCCAGAGACATTCCCTGCGTTGATGGACCGCGCACTTGAAGGATTGGCGAATTTGGAGGAAATGGGCAGGCAATTCGGCTTGCGCTACTTGCTTGAGACGCATAGCGCCAGCTGCTTTGCTTCTCCGATGACGGTTCTGGCGCTGCGTCGTTTCTCGCCAGACTATTGCGGCTTCATCTACGATGTCACCAATTCATTCATGGAAGGCTTCATACGTCCACGCGGCGCAGTTGAATTGATGGGGCCGTATATGGCATACGTTCATGTAAAGAACCGCTTCCCCGTGGAAATCACCGAAGCCAATGGCAAGACCGGCATCAAGTGGGAGCGCAGGCCTCTTAACAAGGGATGCATTGACTGGGAGGAGGTCATGTTCGCGTTGAAGCTGGTGGGCTTTGATGGCTGGATGAGCTTCGAGGAGCCATACACCAGCACGGAGACCTTTGCTGCGGAAATACGCGAAGGCGTGGCGCACTTGAAGGAATGCGAGGCAAAGGCTCCCAGCACAATCCAGGAGCCATTCACCCATTTCAATGACTGACATGGCGCGGATGACAGCGTACTGCATTCTATTTGTCGCATTGGGCATTGCATTGTTCTGCTCTGGCTGCGCCACTTTTGCCATGCGTGGCCACCGCTGCAATGGAGTGCCCATGCGTGTGATGCTGTTGGACAAGAACGCATACAACCTGCGCAGAAAGCTTCCAGGCCCGATGCCTGAACTCAAGTACATCACAATCCACAACACCGCAAACCGTGTTTCCGCAGTGGAGGAGAGAAATTACCTTAACAACAGGCGGGACAATGTGTCGGTTTCATTCCATTATGCGGTGGATGAAAAGGAGGTTGTGCAGTTGATTCCCGATGACCAGCACGCCTGGCATGCTGGCGACGGCACTGGCGACGGCAATATGAAGTCCCTTTCCATAGAGATATGCCGCAGCCTGTGCCGTGACAAGGAGAATCACCTGTATTTGCGCTCCGAGGAGAATGCTGTGCGCTTTACCGCCTGGCTTTTGAAGAAGCATGGCCTAGGTGTGGATTGCCTGCGCATGCACAAGGACTGGTCAGGCAAGAACTGTCCACACCGCATATTGGAGGCGGACAGCTGGGAGGACTTCAAAAAGCGTGTCGCAGCAGCAATGTAATATTAATCCACAGATTTGCGCAGATTATCGCAGATGAGCTAATTTCGAAACAATCGCGTCAAGTCGCAAACTATCGGAGCAGCTGGCTTTAGCCAGCTGAAAAGGCTTGCAATGCCAATGGTTTTGCAATTACCTCTGTGGATAAATAAAAAGGACTTTTCTAATGGAAGAAATCGCACGTTACCATCTGGATGAAGAGGGTGGGCTTTACTGTTTTGGCTCAAATCTCAGGTACAACCGTGTTTTGTATGGCGGGCATAATCATGACGATTCGGCCCGCCGTTTTTTTACTTTCGCAGGAGATGCGCCCATTTTCATGGGGGCCTTGAGCGACTACAAGATCAACAACTGGTGCTACCAGGCGAAGTGCGGCGTGCTGCAAAGCGGTCTGGCATTGACGCCTGGTGTCAAGTTTGGCGGCAACTACTCGCGCTGGTTCCATAACTGCGGCGATTTGCTCAGCACCTGGCATCATGGGTATATGGAGTATGAGGCCACGCAATTCGGGAACTATTTCCCAGAATGCAAGGTGAATATTCAGGTTTTCCCTTTGCAGGAGCATGACGGCTTCTGCGTCAGTTACGATATTCTGGCGGATGCGCAGGTGATATTCTGCGCCGTGCTGAGCGGAATGACTGGCTTTATCGGGCGTTTTGACAACCTGGAGTCCGCCCGTCGCGATTTGTCCAAGGATGATTGCGTTGATTGCGAGGCAAGCCTGCTTAAAGGCGGCATTGCCAGACTCTATAACCCCAAGATGAAGAACATCGTCCTCGTGGCAAACAACTTTGGTGCCGCAATGGAACTGGACGCGGCAGAGGCGGCGTTGGAAAGCATGCCCGCGATGACATTGACGCAGCATGAAGGCGCACCCGCCGCAATAAAGATGAGCAGGCGCCTCATGGCGGGCGAAAGACTCTCTGGCGAAATCATCGTAATGGTCAATGAAAAGCCTGAAACATTGAAAAAATATCTGGGCAATCCTATGCTCAGGGACATTTGCCTACGTATTCTCAAGAAAGGGCAGGGCATAGTCAGCGTATCGCCTGACAGACGTCTGGACGGCACGGTGCAGGATATGCAGATTGCACTGGATGCATCCTATCACACCCCCACCTTCAACCATGGCGCAGTTGGCTATCATGCACCGTTCCTGGGCTGGCGCGGATGGTATGGCGCCTCCGACGCGGGTTGGTTCGACAGGGTGAAGGGCGCAATCCGCGCCCATCTCAAGACCATGCAGCGCAGCAATGTGCCAGAGAAGGTGTGGTATGACGGGGCAGACCGCCCTGACCTGGACCACGAGGGCACCCAGTACCACCACATTGCCAACTCCAACGGCAGGCTTACCCCATTGCTGGACAGCGATGATATCTACGACATGCAGGAAGTGGCCATCGACATGACATTCCACTATCTTGAGCGCACAGGCAATCTGGAGCTGGGCAGGGAGATATTTGATGACTTGGCTGAATTGCTTGCCTGGGAGGAGCGCATTCTTGACCCTGACGGAGATGGCTTGTACCAGAGCTTCCTCAACACCTGGATTTCCGATGGGCACGTTTATAATGGCGGCGGCTGTGCCCAGGCCAGTTGCTATAACTATGCAGCCAACGTGGAGATGGTGCGCCTGGGCAAGGCAATCGGAAGGGACACGGCGGTATTCCAGGCCAGGGCGGACAAAATCTACAAGGCAATGCAGAATATGCTCTGGCTCAAGAAGGAAGGTGTCTTTGCCGAGTACATCGACACCATTGGCAACAAGATGCTGCATCCCTCGCCCGAATTGTCCACAATCTACCTCGCATCCGAGGCTGGCATTGCAGAACCGAAGCAGATGGCAAGTATGCTGGACTTTACTGAAAAGCATATCCGCAGCGCAATCACCCGCAATCGGGAAGGGCGCCTGGCATATTCGGCAAACTGGCTGCCAAAGAAATACTCCACGTGCGGCATATTCCCCGCAGAGAACGCGGCACTTGCACTGGCGTATTTCCGCAACAGAAACGCGGCAGGCGCATTGCAGCTTCTGGATGGCCTGCTGGACGCATTCGCATTGAGCGCAGGACCTGGCGCAATTTCGCACGTGCTGGCGGCCTCTGGCGCAAATGACCATGGCGACTGGGACTTCACCGATGTCACTAGCACATACTTGAGGCTGATTGTGGAAGGGCTTTGGGGCGTGCGCTATAGCCGCCTCTCCAATGAAATCACCATTGCCCCCCAATTGCCTGACGCCTGGGACAAGGCGGCTCTGCGCCTCAGCGATTTGTCTGTCTCCTTTGTGGCAAAGGGCAAGGAAAAATGCCTGAAGATACTCACTGATTTGGATTGCGACATCAAGGTCTGTCTGCCTGAAGACGCAAAGAAAGTCCTTTGCAATGGCAAGGCGATTAAAGGCAGGATGGACAAGTCACGCCAGAACCCAGCATACATCATTACCCTTCCGCGCAAGGCTGGATGCTGTCTCCTGCAGTACATATCGGAACAGCGCGTGGGCAATGTCCCCGATTTGCTGACGGAACTGCCAGAACGCCCGCCGCATCCTGCGCCAGTCGGCAAGCTGGAATATGTGGATTGCTCAAAGGCGTTCAATACTGAGATTACAAAGATTTACGCCAGGGACTTCATGTCCCCGCGCCCAAAGGGCTATTCCATTGGGGCACGCAAATGCGGGCGTTATGCCTGGGAGTGGAACCATTACGGCCACAATGAATTGGTCATCAATGACGATGCATTGCGCAAGGCGGCAAAGGGCATTTATCGTCTGCCGTCTGGTTGGTCTTTCAAGACACCTGCCAAGGGTAAAAATGTGGCCTGCGCTTCCATCTGGGACAACTTCCCAACGGAAATTTCTGTGCCCTTGTCCGGCAACGCAAAGAACCTGGTCTGCTTTATAATCGGCGGCACCAACGCAATGCAGAACAGCGTGGTGAATGGTGAAATCGTTGTGAATTACAAGGATGGTTCCGGCGAGACGCTGCAATTGGTTCATCCGTACAACTTCGACGACTTCCTGCTGCCCAATGTCCAGCAGGAATGTGAATGTTTCTACTTTGCGGACGGATGCCACGGAACTGTGTTGCATATTCCGCTAAAGGCGAAAAAGGAATTGTCCTCATTCACGGTCAAGGGTGTTGCAAACGAGGTGATAGTCGGGTTGCTGGGCGCGGTGTTGGAGAGGTGATTTATGCAGGTACGCAAATACAGAGAAGAGGATTTGCCTGCAATAATGGCGCTGGGAAACGAGGCGTGGCGTCCCATTCGCCGTGTGCAGCGAGATACTTTGGGAGACGAGATTTTCAATGTGCTCCACCCAAAAGGAGCCGATGTGGACAAGGGACTGGAAATCCAGGACTTTGCGCAGAAAACACCAGACAACATCTTTGTCTGCGAGGACAATGGACGCATCATTGGCTTCATTCTCTTCAGAATGAGCGAGAATGGCGTCGGTGAAATCTGCAACAACGCGGCGGACAAGACCTGCGGCATAAAAGGCATAGGCCAGGCAATGTATGCAGCCGTGCTGGAACATTTCCGTGCCAATGGCATGAAGGTGGTATGCGTCCATACTGGCTTGGATGAAGGACATGCCCCCGCCCGCCGCGCTTACGAAAGGGCTGGTTTCTCTCTTCAGATGCAGCACACCACATACTATATGAAGCTGTAAATCTGTGTTTCCCATTGCAATTGCGTCAAGCCGCAAACCTTCGGAGCCGCTGGCTTTAGCCAGCGGGAAAGGCATGCATTTCCAGAAGTTTACCTCAATAGAAAACAATAAAGGAAACAATATGAAAAATGCCATTTTGTTTTTTCTGTGCATAGCCGCGTTTGCCATTGGCGAGGTCATCAGCAAGCCAGATGACAATACGCTGTGGCTTGAGACAGGCAGGAACATGCAGTTCGACGCAAATGCCTACAGTGGAAAGTGGGTGTCTTCGAAACTGAAATTCACCGAGGCCGAAGAGGGCTGTTTCATTGTGGAACCCAAGGAAGGCAAATCCAATTCCGATGGCATTTGCGTTCCATTCTCAAAGGAATATCCCTATCTGGAATATGAACTGGAGGTGCTGGAGGCCAATTCAGGCGCGTATATGCTATTTCCATCGTTCACCAACCTGGGACCTTCATACCAACAACAGCGAGGGATACGCAGTGGTTACTATGTGGTGAATGTATTTGAGAACAGCAAGTTGAAAGGTTCGGGCAAGGCGTTCATGAACATACGTGTTTTCAATGCCAAGGTCAAAATCAAGAACCTGCGCATGGTCAAGGAACCCAAGTATAGATTTGATGTGCTGTACAGAAAACACAATTTTGGTAAGCCCTTGCCAATGTCGGCTGTACTGGAGATGTCATTCTCAACCAAAGGTGCCGCTTTGCCTGAAAGATTGCGCGTCAACTACATTGACACGATTGAGAATGTCCCCATTGATTTAAGTGGAAAGCGTTTCTCCTATCTGGAAAAAGGCGATAACAATGTGGGTGAGCTTTTTGCCAATCCAGAAATTGTTTCACTTGGCAGCAGGAACATGAATGGCGGCACTGTCATGATGCTGGTGGAGGGAATGGATGTGCCCGTGATTACCTGGCTTCCATACGCATGGAATCAGCCAGCGTTGAAGAACACGGTCCAGGCTCTTCCTGATAGCCTTGACTGGATTAACGGCATTCGCACCGAGCATCCGCGCATTTTCATAAACAAGGACACCATCCCTCGCATTCGTGAATGGGCAAAGGAAATCGACTGCAGCCAGATTCTGCTGGATGCGGAGACTTTCCGGATTGATGAAAACAAGCGTGAAAAGACACGTGGCTTCACAGGAGACAAAAGACCTTACGGCCAGCAGGACGTGGAAGTCTTGATACCCTGCGAGTCAGAGGCCATGACATGCGCTGTTGCATACATCCTGACTGGCGAGAAGAAGTATGCTGACAGGTGCTTCTACTTCCTGAAGCATTGCCTTCGCGCATATCAGGACTGCGCCGCAAAAAGAACCCGCATCAACTGGTTTGGACTGAGGCGCATAACTGCAATGGCTGCATTCGACTGGATCTACAACGAATTGCCCGAGGCGGAACGCAAGCAATGGCTGAAGGACTTCGTCGATGTGAACATCAAGTACGCAAGGCACGGATGGCATGGCCCTTTTATGGGGGTCAATGGCGGCGTGGGAACCACCTCTGGCTTCTATGGCGATTCCAATAATGAATTGTTCATGGGAGTGCTTGCATACAAGGAAGGCGTCTGTGACGAGCTTGCCCTGGATATGCTCAAAGAGGGATATGACAAGTATATGAAATGCATGAACTACAGGGACAGTGTGGCTGAGGACGATGGCATACTCTCCACTGTCGCAATGGGATATTCGGCTGGACAGTACCCCTGGGCCAGCTATGATTTCCTGGCACTGTGGCGCACACTTTTCAAGAAGGACATCGTACTGCCCAAATTCACGCACCTTATGTATTATGGTGAATGGGCGCAGTGGAACATGCTGCCAGGAAAGGGCAACATATCCATGCGTGAATTCGGTCTGGCGGACAATGCCAAGACAGACATGATGATGTGGTCCATTTCAGGACATCTTTACTACATAGCCTCCCTTTATGGCAAAGACTATCCCGATGAGGCCGCCCAGATTGCCGCATCAATTGCACGGATGGACGGCAAGTACGATGTGGATTTCTATAAGGCAAAGGAAAAAACGCAGAGGCGCACTGCGGCGCCAAAATACTATGAGACCTTCTTCAGGCGTCTTCTTGCATACGGGATTAAGGACACGCCCAAGGCCGCACCTGGCAATGCAACGCATGCAATGGCACGGCATTTCCCCAGCGGCGGTGTCTTTTTCATGCACGGCAATGAACCCAAGGACAGGACATACGCGCTTTTCAATGTGGGCAGCCGCCTGGTCGCCCACAAGACCCGCGGCGATGAAAACCACTTTTCCATCTTCCGCAAGGGCTATCTTGCGATCGATTCGGGCTATCGCTGCGATGCGTGGACTTTCCATTACAAATACCATCATTCTTCCGTGGCGCACAATACCATGCTGATACATGACCCTGACGAGGTGTTCGAGGATGACATCAAGAACATAAAAAGCGGTGTTCAGCATTTTGCAAATGATTGGAAGGATTCGCCTGAGGCAAAGGGCATGATTGATAAGATGATGCCGTACATTGGCGAGGCTCAAGGCAGCCAGTACAAGCCACTGGGCGGCAAGTGCCGTGCCTTCTCCACCAATGAGCATTATTCATATATTGTAGGCGATGCTACTTCTGTATATTCTGACAGGAAATGCGCGGAATTCACACGGCAGTTCCTGCATTTGCAGCCAGATGTGTTTGTGGTGTTCGACCGTGTGGAGGCCAGAAAGCCCGAATTCAAGAAGGAATGGCTGCTGCATTTCCTGGAGGAACCACAGGTGAATGGAAATGTGACCGAGGCGAGTGTCAGCGACGAGGGCGGGCATATCCGCTGCACCAGCCTGCTGCCCATTAACGGCAAAATCGAGAAAATTGGCGGGCCTGGCAAGGAATTCTGGGGCGGAAAGGTCAACTGGACTGCGCCGAACAAGGTGTTGGACAAGGTGAATTACGGCGGCAAATGGCGCATTTCTCTTTCACCCTCAAAAACAGCAAAAAGGGATTATTTCCTGAACGTCATCGAGGTTGGCGACCAGCCTGTCAAGGAAATGAAGTGCAGCGAGAACAAAGATACCGTTACATTAGATTTGGTTCTGCATGACGGCAAAAAGGTGGAGATTACATTCAATAAAGACGGCGAGGCTGGCGGTAAAATAACGATAGGCTCGCTTTCCCAGCCTTTGACACAGCAAATCCAGCCCCAGGCTGGCTTCCTGTTCTGATGGATGATAGCCCGCAGCTTTCGCTGCGGACACAACTGCGGGGGGCTGGTACCAGCGGCGAAAGCCGCAGGTAGGGCTTGCCTTCTGGTCTTGTGCCTGCGGCGAAAGCCGCAGGTTGAAGTGCTTAAATCACTATGTTCTGTTCCCCAAGGTGGTAGGCAATGGTGGCATGCTGGTTGTTCACCTTGGACTCGTTGGACCTCTCGCTGTGGCAGTGCATGGTTTTGTACAGGATTATGTTATTCCCCGTATGAATAGGTTAATGAAAGCCACAAAGAGGCAAGCACCCGCAGGGTGCGCAGCTTGCGGATGAGCCTGATAAAAGTCTGCGCCCAGAGGGCGTGACATAATTATGGCTTATATAACTACCTGGCATGGTTTAGTTGCGCCATCAGGGTGCAGACCCCAGGTTGTCACGTCCCCTGGCTGCGCATGGTTACGCCTTCAAAGTGCCCATTACCAACCTCATGGGAAACATAGCGAAATAAAAAAGGCCGCCTTCCTTGGGAAAGCGGCCTTTTTACTAGGCTAGACTATAATTAGTCAATGGTTCCAGTGTAGGTGGGAACCCAAAGCTTGCTGTTGTTGTTACGATACTTTGGAATAGAAGTGCGCTTCAACTGACCGCAGTGGCCATCAGCGTAGCAGAGATTCAAGTTGTCGCTGTGGCGGGCATGGATGCCGCTTCCAGTTGTGGAAGAGGTGGATGCTGCAAAGTGAGCGACGCCTGTTGTGACTGCATCGGTGCTGTAGTCGCCAAGAATATAGGCAGCGGAATTTGCTTCGCCTGCATCAGCAAAGAATGCGCAGGAGCTGGGGTTCTGGTAGGAACCATCTGCCTTGTTGGAGCAGTTCCTGTTCATGCCATAATGGCCAACATGTGCATTCGCCTTCCATGTATCTGTGTTCTTGAGAATGTCTGCGCCATACTTGTTGGATGTTGCGCTGCCGCAGTCGTATGACTTCACATCGCCAACATAGCTGTACATGAGTTCGCGCCATGTGACGGCAGGTGCTGTACCTGCTGTGTTGTCTTTCGTGCCAGTGCAAGAAGTACCAGCAACTGTGATGGTCTGATTTGTAGTTGTGTTCGCATACAGCAGTCCGCCGGCGAAGTCATCGTTGTACTGGCGCATGCCGAGACCCAGCTGCTTGAGGTTGGATGTGCAGGAGATTGCACGTGCCTTTTCACGTGCCTTGCTCAGTGCTGGCAGCAGCATAGCAGCCAAAATGGCGATGATTGCGATGACAACCAGCAGTTCGATCAGTGTGAATTGCTTCTTCATTTTGTCGTTCCTTCTTGTTTTAGGTTCTTTTTCTAAAAATGCGTTCTTACTCAAGAAAACATTTGAAATCTCGACGTTTCCGTCTGACAGCGCTAATTATAACAAACTTGAAATGGGGGTGCAATACCCTAAATCATTTTTTTTTTGAAAAAAGTTGCTTT
>JAFZZD010000806.1 GCA_017615955.1 Victivallales bacterium | reverse complement strand
GTAGTCATCCTTGGACAAGTCGAAACTTTGCGCAGCCAGCTCATTGTAGCGGCGCACTCGCGCCTGGTTCTTCTGGTGGCGTGCCTGCACAGACGAGTTAATCCACTGCAATTCCTGCGCCAGCACCTGCTGCCGCCTGGTCTCCTTCTTCTCCATTATGCGCAGATATTCCTGCTTCTGCTTCAGCCAGGAGGAATAATTGCCCTCAAACGGGATGCCCCTGCCCTCCTCTATCTCCAGTATCCACTTGGTTATGCGGTCCAGGAAATAGCGGTCGTGTGTGACGATGATGACGGTGCCAGGGAATTCCCGCAATTCGTTTTCCAGCCAGCTGATGGCCTCCGCGTCCAGATGGTTTGTGGGTTCGTCCAGCAACAGCAGGTCTGGCTTGTTCAAAAGAGCCTGGCACAATGCCACACGACGCCTTTCGCCACCAGACAGCTTTGTCACATCCGCGTCCATCGGCGGCAATGACAGCGATGCTGCTGCCACTTCCAGGAGGTGGTCTATATTCCATCCGTCAAGCCGGTCTATTTCTCCTTGCAGAAAGTCAAATTCGTCATTGAGCTTTTCCTGTTCCTTCTCCGTATGGTCCTCGCCCATTTCAGCCATGACCTCATCGTATCTGTCAATCATGCTGGTGATGTGGCTCATTGCCTCCTGCAAATTGCCACGCACATCAAGCTCTGGCTTGAGGCGCGGCTCCTGGGGCACCAGCAATGCGCGGCATCCCTTTGTGATCTGGGCGCTGCCCTGTATCTCCTTGTCCTCGCCCGCCATGATGCGCAGCAAAGTGGATTTACCAGCGCCGTTTTCGCCCACGATGCCAATCTTGGCGCCCAGGTAGAATGAAAGGTTGAAGTTGCGCAGAATGACGCGGTCGCCATACAGCTTGGTCATGTTCTGCATTTGGAAGACAAAGTTCGGGGGCATCAAATCACCTCAATGTTCTATCGTAGTTAAAAAGAAAAACCTGCTTGTTGCCAGATTTGGAGAAGGCCTCCCGCCCTGCCCCTCTGGCATCCACCACAATGTGCGCCGCCTTCACTAGACTGTTGCGAAGATTGCGCCAGTCATAGCCCGTTTCTGGGCGAAGCACCGTCAACGGCCCCTCCTGGGACGGGCACAGTCTTATGTTTCTGGCATCAGTAAATGGCTTGCGGCCGTATTCACCAGGAAGCACGGCACGCGTCATCATAAGCGGCGGGCATGAATACACTGTCATTGCCAATGGCACTGTCGCCGCCTGACACAGCCACTCTAATTTCTCCTGGTCAATTTCCAAAGAGACTGCCACGCATTCCGCGCCCAATTCATGCAGCTTGCTTGCTGCCAGCGCATTCAGCACACCCAGGCCAGGACCTGCCTCAAAACGCGCACTCGGAGCAGTTTCCTTCAGCAACTGCCAGGCATCCCAGCTGTTCACCTCAAAGACAATCCCCTTTTCCGACAGCTCCAAAATCAGCTTGCTGAAATTTGGCAATTGCTCCTCGTACATCACGTAAGGAAGCGCGGCAATGCAATTTGGGCGGGACAGCACAGCAGCCGCTTGCCTTTCCACATCCGCATCATTCTCCACATTGCAGCATACCAGCGCAACCATGCCTTCTGGCGCATTGGCTAGTTCGTCCCAATTGACGCGCACTCTGTCCACCTGCTGGAAACTGCGGTTGTTGTCAGGGCAGTTTTCACCAGGGGCCTTCAGCATTGCCTCCACCTCGCATGGCAACTTTACGCCGCGCGGCAGGCCATCCGCCTCCTTCTGCATCTTGCGCATGAATGTCGCCAGCGCATCCTGCGCCTGGTTGGAGGCGTTTCTGGGCAGTAGCCTGCCGCATAATGCCTCATTCGGCATTTCAACTGCGCAGCTGATTTTCATTTCCCTGGCCATGCCATTCATAGCCTCCAGCATCGTCTGCACAGAAACTGCACGCTTTGGATTGGCAACACGCTGGGGCGCTATGCGATATGCGTCTTCCATGGAGGAAGCAAGAAAATGCACGATTATGCCGCCCTTGTCATCTTCAGCAGCCGACACTTTCAGCGCTGGCTCCGCATTGCCAGAACAGGTGCTTGGCGCTCCAGAAGATGCACTTCTCCTGGCCTCGCCAGTCATGCCCTCACGCTTACCGCGCATATAGCCATCGGTAAGTTCACGCCCAGTATAATCGCCTAGAGACACAGCATTATCACGCAATTCATCGCTATTTTGAGTTCCGTCTATGGCCGACCTGTAAAGGGAAACTGCGCGGGACACCCAATCGGCGGTCTTCAGGCGTCCCTCTATCTTCAGCGAAGCTACGCCCATGTCCCGCAGCTTGTCAATCCAGTCCACCATGCATAGATCGTGCATGGACATGGGCCTGTCCTCAACGCCGTTGGCATCAGTCCACGCCACGCGGCATGGGCTGGTGCAGGTGCCTCGATTGCCGCTGCGACCGCCGCCCCAGGAGGACAGCAGACAGCGTCCAGAGCAAGAAAAGCACATTGCGCCCTGCACGAAGACCTCCGTTTCAATGCCGTCCGTATTAGTTGCGGCGGCAATTTCCTCGCGGCTCAATTCACGGGCCAGCACAACCCGCGTCAGCCCCAATTGCCGTCCTGCCCTGACGCCAGCTGAGCAGCTTATTCCAGCCTGGGTGCTGAAGTGAAAGTCAAGTTTAGGGAAATATTCCTTGAAAGCGATATATGCGGGGTCAGTGATCAGCACGGCGTCCACGCCAGCGTCTTCAGCCACTGCCAAGGAGCGTGCAGCCATGCCCAATTCACGCTGGCTTAGCATAGTGTTCAGCGTAAGATATATCTTCGCTCCTTTGGCATGAGCCTTCTCCACGGCAATGCGCAGTTCCTCTGGCGTGAAGTTGCGGGCACCTGCCCTGGCATTGAAATGCTTCATGCCCAGATACGCGGCGTCCGCGCCTGCCTCCAACGCAGCCTCCAGCACTGCCATGCCACCCGCAGGTGAAAGCAATTCTATTTTCCTCTTCTCCACCATAAAGCTACTTGAAGTCCATATCACCAGTTATGCGAAGAATATTGCCTTTCCGCGTAACCGCCAGCTGCTTGCCAGGAAACACCTTCTTCAATGCTGTGTCAAGAAAGACCGCTGCCTCAAGCAGCATTTGCTGATGCATTTCACTGGACACGTATTCCAGGCAACTTGTGCGCAAATCCACGGTGTAGCCAGGTCCATCCTGAGTGCTTATCCCCAAGGAGAACTTGGCATCCAAGGAGAAAAGCCCATCATACATGGGATTCACAGTGGTGCCTTTTTCAGGGCGATTCGGGCGTCGCGTAAACATGGAGCCATATTTGTGCTCCAACGCAGCATCCGCCTCGTCCAAGGCAAGCCTCATCTGCCTTTCCCATTTTTCCAACTCATCACTCGGCATAACTATTATATTGATCCACAGATTTACGCAGATTCTCTTGCTAATCTGCGTCAATCTGTGGATTAAAACTCCTCATCGTCAAAGTCATTCTCGTTGTCCTGGCGCTGGGGAATACGATATTTGGACAGGATCTTGTTCCTGATGCCAGGCGTCTCCGGCGGCAATTTGTCCAGCGTATCCTGCAGCAGTTTGCGGATTGCCGCCTCGTCCTCCTCCAATTCCGCAATTGTGGGGAAAATCACGCTGTTGGGTTCCGCCTTGCGCAGTCTGGCCAGGTTCTCCTCCGCCTCGTCAATGTCCATCTTGTTGGCGATGATGATGAAGGGGCGTTTTCCCAGGTCCTCGTCGTACTTTGTCAATTCGTCCCGTAGGCTTGCCAGGTCCTTCAGCGGGTCGCGTCCATCAACGCCACCCATGTCCAGCACAAAGCACAGCAGACGGCATCGCTCGATGTGCCGCAGAAAATCGTGCCCCAGCCCTACATTGTCTGCGGCGCCATCCACAAGTCCAGGTATGCCCGCCACCGTATAGCGGCGGTAGTCTTCCATCTCGATTACGCCCACATGGGGATGCAATGTGGTGAACGGGTATGGCGCGGTCTTTGGTCTGGCTGCTGAGATTGAGCGCAGCAAGGTGGACTTGCCAGCGTTGGGATAGCCCACCAGCCCCACGTCCGCCACAGTCTTGATTTCAATAAGCAAGTCCCTTGCCTCGCCTGGCAGGCCAGGCTGGCACTGCGTGGGAGCGCGGTTGGTGGAGGATAGGAAATGCACATTTCCAAGACCGCCCTTGCCTCCCTTCGCGGCAATGACCTCCTTTCCTTCCGCATCCAGGTCAGCCAGCAATTGGCAACTCTCCACGTCAAACACCATGCTTCCCACGGGCACGGAAATAATAACATCCTCGCCGCTGGCGCCATGCAGTTTCTGTCCTCTGCCGTTGCCGCCGTTGGCAGCCTTCCACTGTGTCTTGTACTTCAGTGCAATGAGTGTAAGTTCGCTGCCCGTGGCCCTGATGATGATGCTGCCGCCATTGCCGCCGTCACCGCCGTCAGGCCCGCCTTTCGGCACATATTTCTCACGCCTGAAACTGCGGGAACCAGCCCCGCCATTGCCCGCCTCGACGCGTATCTGCGCTCTGTCTATGTACATAGTCGTTTCTCCTTAAAGATTTGATACTATAAGGCAACAACAAAAAAAACAAGGGCGGATTGAAAATATCCATAGCACAAAGCATATTACCGCACATTCGGTGACTCCCTGTATCTCCATACGCACCGGGCATCAATGTGAGCGCCAAAGTGGCGCTCACTCAGGTTGGACAACCAGTAAGACAAAGCCCCTGGCTTCTCCATACAGGTTGGCCAACCTGCGCAGATGTCCAACTAACGAAAACATACAGGTT
>JAFZZD010000805.1 GCA_017615955.1 Victivallales bacterium | reverse complement strand
ATTCACGGGGCGGCTGAAGCCGCCCCCTACGATAAGGGTTGGCTGAAGCCGCCCCCTACGAGAAGGGGGGACTAAAGTCTCCCCCCTACGAGAAATCATTTCCGTTGTTTTTGCCTGGGGAGGCTGACGCTGTGGGGCAGCATCTCCGTTGCACGTTCAGCCACGTTCTTCAAGTGGGCCGCGACACGTTCCAGGTTGGAAAGTATCTCCACGAAGGCAACGCCTTTTTCCACGGTGCAGGCCTGCATCAGCAAGCGGTCCTCGTGGCTGTCCTCGCAGCGCGCAGTCATTTTCTTGACTGTATCGCTCATTTCCATTGCCCGCTTGATGCTGTCCATGTCATTGTGGCGCAGGCCATTGAGCAGTTCCATCTGCATGGTGTCCAGTTCGTCTCTGATGAGGTGGAGTTCATTCACAGCCTCTTCGGAGAAGGACATGCCCCTGTCGTCATCCTTTGGCAGCAGCTGGAATATGTTCAATGCACGGTCGCCGATACGTTCCACGTCATTTACGCAATGCATGAAGACTGGGATTGCCGAGGCCTGCTCTTCCGTCAGGTGCTTTCGTGTCAGGCTCACGAGGTAGTCTATGATGGAGTGCTGCGTCGCATCGATTCTTGCCTCCAGGTCGTTCACGTCGCTTGCAGTGGGCTTTTCCTCGTTGATGGTCGCGTTGAGGCAGGTCTTGGTCTGCCGCATTGCGCCTTCAATCATCTTGGTCAAGGCGGAGAACACCTGCGTCAATGCGGCGGAAGGTGTGTTCAATAGGCGCTTCTCCAGTTTGCACAGGGCCTTGACGCCGCCATCGTCGTCTTCCCTGTCTGGCACCAGCAGTTTGGACAGCCATTCCAGGAATGGTATGCATGGCAGGAACAATGCAACGCTTATCACATTGAACAATGTGTGGACTGATGCCAGGTGGCGTCCCAGATTCTCCGGTATTGGCGCAAACACATCGCCGCTGGTGATGACATCAACAAGTTTCATGAAGCAGGGCACTCCCTCCCATGGAATGTAGAGGAAAGGTATCATCAGGAGCACGCACAGTGTTTTCTGGATCAGCGAGGACATGGCTGCCTGCCTGGAGGCGCGGCTGACATTGACGCTTGCAAGCAGACCAGTTATGGTGGAGCCTATGTTGTCTCCCAGTATAAGCGGCACTGCGGTGTAGTAGTTCAGCAGGCCGCTGTCCGCCATAGCTATTGCAAGACCCACGGTTGCCGAGCTGCTTTGCACTATGATGGTCATGACTATGCCCACTACAATTGCGCCGAGCACCGCCAGTATCGGCGGGGCGGATGAACCCGCCGAAGGTGTGCAGTCGAATGTATGGAATGCGGAGACGAATGTGGGGAAGTCCGCAATTGCTCGCAGCTGGCCTGACATCATCACCATTCCAAAGAACAGCAGTCCAAAGCCCAGCACCGTGTTTGCCAGACCACGTATCCTGTCGTTTTTGGTGAAAAGCAACAGGACCACGCCGACGAATATGGCCGGCATTGACAGGCTGTCCAGGTTGAATGAAACCATCTGTGCGGTGATGGTGGTACCGATGGATGAACCAAGGATTACGCCTATGCCCTGCGTGAGGTTCAGCAGCGATGCGTTGATGAAACCCACCACCATGACGGTTGTGGCGCCAGACGACTGTATCAGCGCCGTGACAATCACGCCTGCAAGCATGGCATTGAAGTTGTTGCTGGTGAACATCTGGAGCAAACCCTTCAGCTTGTTGCCGGCAATCTGCTGCAATCCGTCACTCATCATGGTCATGCCAAAGATGAATATGGCCAGGCCGCCCAGCACCGCGATGCTTATGTTCAGCCAGCTGACCGCCATGACCGTCAGCACCAGGCCTCGCGTCCTGTTGTCGCCAGTGCCAATTTCCGCCAGTATCTCATATTTGCCAGTCACGCCGCTGGGTGTGGAAATGGAAACGGAAATGCTGCCTTTCTCATCTGTGGTGGAATGTACCGCAGTGATTTTTGCATCGCTGTCGCCCGACTTTAGGGAAAAGAACACGGGCACGTTTGGTGTCGGTTTGCCTTGGCCGTCGGTAAGGGTGATGGTGATTGGCTCCTTTGGCGATTTTCCTGCGCTGATTTCCTGCATGTCGCCTGACACCTTTACGCCTGACAGCAGGTGCAGCAGCAAGGGCTTCACATCTGGTTTGTCAATGCATTCCACCCTGAAATACTGGTCCCCGAAGAATGGTGCGCTCTTCAGGCGTACCCTGAAGTCGCCGCCTGCGTCACTTGTGCCCTCTGACGGCTCGGCTGAAGCGCCTGGGGTAAGAGGCGTTACTTTCAACTTTATGCCCTGTAGCGAATGACGCTTTGGTGAACGCCCAAGATTTCGCTCTGCTGGTGCGGAAAGAACCTCCACAACTGTCAGGTCCTTGCAATATCCGCCTGCCTCGCAGGTCTGTGAATCGCCTGAGAATACCTGGAGCAAATCAGGCGGCGGCAGTTCTTTCTTCTTGCATCCCGTGAGCAAGAGGAAACTCGCCAGTATGAACAAATACCTGCTTGTGTGGAATAGACGCATCATAATACTAGCCTACTTGATGTTATGGCAGAAAAATGGCAGGATTGCCAATGCAAGTGAGCAAAGCCACAGTGCAATCGCGATTATGCGCCCAGGCTGTTTTCCTGCGTGGTTCTCCAGAAGTATTCTCAGCTTCCATGGTGCTCCCACCATGAAGAGACCGGCAACGCCAAGCAAAAGGCAGACGGTGGAGAAAATCGGGCGTAGCGCAATGTCGTTTCCAAAGCCGCGGCGCAGCAGTTCATTGGCTGCAAGTATGAGGAAGCCTCCGCAAGTGCGGGCAAATAGATAGTCGATGAAAAACCAGGAAAGCACTGCCAATACCGGAACCAGAAGCCAGACAATTGGATGATACGTTGCCAGTGGCCCCTCCAGCATAAGGCAGCCATGCCAGGCGCACCATACGAGACAGGGCAGGCCAATGGGCAAGGCCGCCCATTTCCATCGTGTGCTGGTTGCACACCATGCCCCGCCACGCCAGAACATCAAGCTGTGGAAAATGCATGCCGCTACCACAAGCCACGACAATCCAATGAAAATCATATCCATAGTTCCTGTCTCCGCTGATTATTCGGTATATAATAT
>JAFZZD010000804.1 GCA_017615955.1 Victivallales bacterium | reverse complement strand
GGAATTCGTGCATATCCGAAAATTACTGTTACTTTATGTCCACGTGGCTTGATGTACGGCTGCCATGTTCAATTCCAGGGAGAATCTGGTGCGGCTCAATCCCTGTGATAGTGACCGCCGTTGAGTATGTTCGCGGCTCTGAAGAGCTGTTCGAAAAGTATGAGCCTGGCGAATTCGTGTGTGAAGGTCATTTTGGAGAGCGACAGAAGCGTGTCGGCCTTGGCCTTTACTTCGTTGGAAAGCCCCATTGGGCCGCCGATTATCATAACTACCTTCCTCGCCGCCTTGTCAAGCAAGGACGCGAATTGGCGGCTGGTGAATTGCTGCCCCTCCTCAGCAAGGGCGACGATGCAGGCGCCCTTGTCCTTCTCCAGTTCCTTGAGTATGGCAGCGCATTCCTTTTCCATGCCTGAATCTGGCAGTTCCCTTATTTCCAGCTTGGCATATTGCCCAAGCCATTTGGCATATTCCTCGCAGCGCTCCTTGAAATTCCTGTCCTTGAGCTTTCCGATGGCGATGACTTTCAGCAGCATAGTCACATTGAGAAGCGTTTTGCCAGTTCTGCGTAAGTGACATGCACCATGGTCGGATGCCCATTGGGACAGGCGTATGGCATATCCGTGGCAACCAGACTGTTCAATATGTTCATGGCATCCTCGTCGGTGAGTTTGTCATTGGAGAATATTGCGTGGCGGCAGGCCACTTGGGCAAGATGGACCGCATTATGCCTGCTTGTCACTGGGCTTTTTCTCAGGTCGTCAATCATATCCCTCAACATTTGCTCGATGTTGTTGTCGGGCATTGCAGCTGGAAGGGCTGTGAGAAGGAATGAAGTGCCTCCGAATGGTTCAAGCGAGAAGCCCAGCTGCTCGAATCTTTGCAGTTCGGCGCGTATGAATCTGGCATCCTCGAGGCCAAGATTGATGTTTAATGGCAGAAGCAGCTGTTGCTGCGGGACGGACTTGGAACTGAGTCCCTGAAGAAGCTTTTCAAATACGATTCTCTGGTGGGCAGCCTTGAGGTTCACCACTACAAGCCCGTTGCCGCTTTCTGCCAGCGCGTACCTGGAATCAAGCAGCCCCATGTACTTCAGATGCCTCAATTCAGCCCTGTTGCCGGAGGACGGCTGTGAAGGCGTGTCCTCTTGCCGCAATGCTTGCTGGCGCTGCGCGCCATCCTGGAGAGCTGGTGCCTGGGGCATCACCAAGGGCATCTGAATGTTTGCGGATGCGATTGGTTGCACAGGAGGAGGGCAGGGCGGCGCGGGGACAGCTGGTTTCGCAGGCATCTGCTGCGGCAATGGCGCCTGCATGGCAGATTGTTGAGGGCGTGCCTCCTGGTCGTTCAGCTTCATTTCCTGTCCCCCCGCCATTCCGCGAAGAGCCTTGCGAATGGCTGCCCCAAGCACCAGGCTCACCTGGCGCTGGTCGCGGAAGCGCACCTCGCGCTTTGTCGGATGCACGTTCACGTCAACCCTGTCAGGCGGCAGATCAATGTAGATTACAGCGCCTGGATAGCGACCCTTCATTACGAGCGAATCAAATGCATCACGTATCGCGAAGTAGATTGTGTCCGCCGATGCCGCGCGTCCATTGACAATGGC